>DAOWCM010000189.1 GCA_030639555.1 Candidatus Eiseniibacteriota bacterium
CAACGCGAGGTGGTCGGATATGCGATCCGAGATCGATATCCAGTACCTCACCGCCTGCCCATCCATGATCTGGAAGCTGCCGTCCTCGAACATCCAGAGGAAGCCGTCGTAGTACGTGATCGCGCCCACGAGCCTGAGCCAGTCGTTGACGTTGTGGGTCAACTGGGCGCCTATGGCGTACGACGGGACGGCCGCGGATCCGATATCCGGATGGCCGCCGTCCGCCTCCACATTGTCCGACAGGCGAGGTCTCGGCGGCCACGTGATCCACGACCGCGAGAGCAGGAACTCCACTTCGTCGTACTTCGACAGCCGGTACTCGAGCCTCAGCCTCGTCTCGACCTGGTCGTAGTTCTGAGGCGTTATCCAGTTCGAGCCCAGCCGGCCCTGCCACTTATGCCTGAGGTTCATCACAATGTTGTAGATGGGCTGAAATCGCAGTTTGAGTACGACCCTCGAGTAGTCAGCGCCGTCGGCTTTCCGCTCCCACGTGTCGAACTCGATCGCGGGCGTAAGACGATGCGAGAACCTGTACCTCGAGTTCAGGTAGAGCCCGCGCTCGGCCTGCGGCATGACGGAGTTGTCGTACATCAGACCGTAGATGGGGTCGGTCAGGTAGTACTGGTCCTCGAGGATCGTCCCTTTGTAGCGCTTGTACTCCGAGAACGCCCGGCTGTACGGGTTCTCGAACCCCACATCGTAGTCGCGGTAGAGCGCGAGCACGCTCAGGTTGCTGTAGGAAGCGAACCCGTTGACCACGAGGGCCTTCGGGTCGTTCCCGAACTTCGTGAGCTCGCCGTCCGAGTCGAGCCCGGCGTACTCACCCGCGAACGAGTAGTTGTCGTGGACCCACTGGAACTCAGCGCCGTACACACGCCGGAACTTACCCGGGCTCGTGTAGGAACCGAAATACTCGCTGTCCATATTGACGATGTGGTCCTGGTCGGATTCCGGGATTATCCAGCTGACGTCGCTCCCACCGTCAGGGTCGTACGCGGCCTTGAAGAACTTATTGTACCGCGCCTCATACCCTGAGAGTCCGACCCACGTGCCCGGGCCGAAGATGTACTTGACGTTCCCGCCGAGGGTCTGCTCGTGAAGGACGTCGCGCATCGGGCGCAGTCCCCCCGCCGCGAGATCGTCGTTGCCGATCCTGGGCGTCATGATGATGTACTGGTTGGCCGTGCCGTCCGGGTTCAGGACCGCGTCCTTCCAGTCATCGGAGTAGAACAGGATGCTCCTTACTTTCCCGACGTCGAACTCCGTCGCGATCCCGTGAAGCTGGAACTCCTGAGTCTGGGATACATCACCGATGATCCCGATGTAACGCTTGTCCCAGCCGTAGCCGGAGTTGCGCGGCTTGTAGAAGTCGGTGTTCTGCATCACCAGACCCTGACCGAACGCGACGGCATAGTTTCCGACGATGACGTTGTCGAAGTGGACCGGTCCCACGTCCTTGTTCTCGACCGTCACGTGGTATTTCAACGCATCGAACTCGTTGCCGGCGTCGACGCCGCTGTAGGCCAGGGCACCCGCCTTAACGTCCTGGCCCCACCTGAGCCGCACCTTGTGCTGGTAGATCGGGCCGGCGCGATCGAGGTCCAGGCGATTCCACCACGAGTCGTACGCGCCGTCCGCGGGGTTCCTGTTCTCCTGCAGACACTCTTCGATATCGAAGAACGAAGACGTGTTGAAGGCGCGGAACTGGTAGCTGCCTCTCAGTGCGTCCGACTCTTCCACCTCTTTGTAGCGCACGAAGTTGCGGGTGTTGTAGTACCCCCAATAAGTGAGCCCCGGAACGTTGCGCAGCGCCGTCCGCCGTTCGATCCGGTTCCGCTGTGTGTAGCGGTAGATGGCGGCGGCGTCGGGCGGCGAGATCGTCTGCAGATTCGCGATCTGCCAGTAGCTCGCTTCGTTGATGTTGAACGGGTCCTTCGCGAGATCGATCCAGTGATCCACCAGCGCCTCACTGGCCCCCTCCTCGGCCTCCCAGTTGCGGATCCTGTAGTAGATCTCGTTGATCCTCTTGAGCTCCTCGTCCTCGACCGGGACCGCTACTATCTTCACCAGCGGCTTGAGCAGGTTGAGCTCTTCCTGCCCTATCTCGGGCAGCTCTCGCAGCTCGTATACGCTCACGAAGTAGGACCTGAACTCCTTGTGCTCCCATATCGCGCGCGCGGCCTCCTCCGAGATCGGGAGTTTCATGATCTCCTCGAGCGTCGCGCGGTTCAGGTCCAGCGGTTCCTCGGCCCGAACACATGGGGCGATCGAGGTCAGGAACAAGCCGACCAGGATCGCGAGGAACCCCATGGCCTTCAGTGGTCTCATCGTGCCTCCCCTGATTCATTCTGCTTAGGATCCAGATTCGCCCGGTTCCCAAGTCCGTACGAACCGCTCTAGAACGCCACGCCCAGCCCGAAGTGGTGGCTGCCGGGCAGAACGGCGTGCGAAGTGTAGCTGTAGTCGATACGGACCGCCTGCCATCTCGCTCCGAACCCCGCCGAGACTCTGTTCGGGTGGTTCTGCAAACCCGCCCGAACCGTCACGAAATCGTTTACCTCGGCCTCGACGCCGAAGCAGGTTCTGACGTCCTCGTCGTCCTGCTTCTGCATCTCGAGTGATGTCGTGACACCACCGTAGGGGCTGTACGCCACGCCCGCCGTGAACCACTGGGGCAGGTCCTCGGTGTCGGTCTTGCCCATCTTCGGGTTGTTGATGTTCTTCATGAAGAACCCGAATCGGGTCCGTCCGCGCAGGGTGCCGAGCACGCCCACGTCGAAGCCGACGGCGTTGGCCGAGCCAAGGTCCTCGCCCGAGACGCTCTGAGCCTCGAACGACAGCCCGTAGAGGTTCGCCGCGTAACCGAATGCGAGCGAGGAGTGGACGTCCTTCATCAGCGTGAAACCCTGGCCGAGTGAGATCGTGTACTCCTTCTGGAGATCGACGTCGTTCTGCTCGACCTTGAATATCCTCGCGCCGAATCCTACGGTCCCGTAGTTCGTCGGAACCACCGCCGAGAGGGACCCCAGGTTGAAGTACGGATAGCCGAACAGGTCCACGTAGCTCCCGTAGAAGCCGATGGAGGCCTGGTCGGCAAGCCCCGCCGGGTTCGTGAATATGGCTGTCTCATCGTCCGAGACCGCGACGAACGCTCCGCCCATTGCGCGAGCCCTGGGCGACAGGATGAGGTTGTCGAACACACCCTCCGCGTAGGCCGCGCACGGCACGAGCAGGATTGTCACCGCCGCGACGACGATGATCGTTCTTGCCCCTTTCACATGTACCTCCTTCGGTGCTGAGACCATTCGTGTCATCTGCATTCTCGTCCGCCAGCTAGTCCAGTTTCCTCCCGATGACTATCGGCGCTGCCGCGTTGCTTCCGTTGCCGCGAGCCCTGTCTCTCGCCATCACGTGACACAGGTAGGCGCCCATCGGCACCCTGTTCCCCGCGTTGTCCCTGGCGTCCCACGTCGTCCGCTGCGGACCCAGGCAGATGCCGTCGTAGACAGTCGCCACCTCTCTTCCCTTGAGGTCGAATATGCGCACGGTGACGTGGCTCGCCTTCGGCGCGTTGTACCTGATCTCGATGGCCTCATCGGAGCCCAGGTCGAGCACGCGGGCCGATATCTCGATGTCCGCGCTCCCGGAGTACTGGGCCTCCAGGATCTCCATGTCGGCGTCGTATCGCGGCGCCAGCTCGTATCCCGACAAGTAGGGCATGGACTGGTCGTACTGCAGAATGGCGCCCGTCATGCTCACGCTGTCGCCGACCGCGAACTGCTCGAAGTTGATGTTGTTGAAGTTCTGGTAGATCTGGATCGATCCGGAACCGTCGTCGACGTAAATGGCAAAGCCCTCGACACTCACGACAACTCCTGACGTCTGCACGAACAGG
Source organism: Candidatus Eiseniibacteriota bacterium (assembly GCA_030639555.1). Lineage (GTDB taxonomy): Bacteria > Joyebacterota > Joyebacteria > Joyebacterales > Joyebacteraceae > JALGZG01. The sequence continues at coordinate 3,896 of DAOWCM010000189.1, forward strand.
CCCTCGTTGTCCTCATGGCCGACTTCGCCGGTCTTCATCACGGTCGGCTCGAGCGGGGAGAACCCGCGGGCGAGAATCGTTACCGAACTCGCGTCCACCTCCGTCGTTGCTGCGGCGCCGGCGCTGCTGATGTAGTCGACGATCTCGCCCGCAGCCGCGACAAGGTCGCCCTCGAGCACCGGCTCCGACATCTGTCCGAACATGAAGATGTTCACTCCGAAACCGTCCGGCTCCTGGATGTACATGCTGGTGTACTGGGGCTGGAATACCCCCGCCGGGACCGTCGTGAAGCCGACGGCCTTCACCGTCTCGCCGGCCCTTATGCTGAGGCCGTTCTCGTCGTACTCCTGCAGCTCGGTGATGGGAATGGTGGTCGCGCCGATCCCGATCGTTCCCGAGTAGCTTTCCATCGGGTTGCCGGCCACGTCTTCCACGTCGTTGATGTCGATCGGGTACAACTCGCCGGGAGTCCGGTCGGTCGTCTTGAGCAGCACGGTTCGTCCGTCGCGCGACAGCGTGGCCTCGAGCACCACGACACCGTCCCCAACGACGTAGTTGGCACGATCCTCCGCGTCATTGGGATTCACCGGCTTACTGAACTTCACCAGCGCCAGGTTGTGACTGGCGCCCGAAGCCGATTCGACCGTAGGAGCCAGCTCGTCCGAGGCCGGATTCTGCTCGCCCGGCGTCGGCGCGACCAGAGAGAAGTCGTCACGGCTGACATCCGTGTCGTCGGAGTACTCGTTCCTGGCGAGCGACGTGTGCCAGGGCGGCGGACCCGGAGTCCAGGCGTCGTCGGCGCCTCCCAGTCCAGGAGCGTCCG
>DAOWCM010000205.1 GCA_030639555.1 Candidatus Eiseniibacteriota bacterium
ATGAAACGCCTCGCGCCCCTGATCTGCTCCGCGACTCGCTGGAGATCGCTCGCGCGATGCAGCGCTGGCACGACGGTCATTCGGAATTCGTAGTCGACCCTCCCCTCCATCAGGAGGTCGATGCTGTCGCGCACCCTCTCGAACGTGCGGCGGTCGGTGATCCCGGCGCTCTTCGAGTACGAGTCGAAGTCGAGCGGCGCCTTGACGTCCATCGCCACGTAGTCGACCAGTTCCTTGTCTATCAGCGACTCGAGCAGATCCGGAAAGGAACCGTTCGTGTCGAGCTTCACCCCCACTCCCACCTCTCGCAGCTGCTTGATGAAGCCCCCGATGTTGCTGTGGATGCAGGGCTCGCCGCCGGTGATGACGACGCCGTCGATGAAATCGTTGTGCTCCCTCACATAATCAAGAATCTCATCGACGGGTATCGACTCGTACTGATCCGGGAACAGAACCAGGCCGGAGTTGTGACAGTACGGACAACGGAAGTTGCAGCCAGAGGTGTAGAGTGTCGTGGCGACCATGCCGTCCCAGTCTACGAGGGACATCTGGTCGAACCCCTTTATAGCATCCTTCACTGACACCCCCTCTCTAGTCACTGCTTATAATACAGCGTTTCGCCGTGCCGCACAACCGCTAAGACCCCCCTTTCGACCAACGCGTTCAGCAACTTCGCGGCAGCGGCCTGACTCATGCCGGCGGACCGGGCGACATCGATGGCGGTGACCGGTCTGCGCGCGGCCATCGCAATGATGACATCGGACGCATCGCGCTCGGCCTCCGGTTGCGACGGCCCGGTCGCACCCGCGATGACCATAGCGTTCGGACCGAAGCGTACCGCTATCTCATGCAGGCGTTCGTGAGAGAGAGGGCGGGCGTGCTGCTCCGTGGGCGGCCTCACGACAGTGTTCACGTGGACCTTGTCCGGCTTGACCGCGTCGATGATTCCGGCGATCCGCTCGATTTCACCGGAATCGTCGTTCAGCCCCTCGACAAACAGGACCTCGAGCCATATCTTCCCACGGTACTCGCGCGCGAAAGTGACGAGGCCATCGGCAATTGCGGCCGGATCGAGCGACTCGTGTGGACGATTGACCTTCTCGAAGGCACCCTTCGAGACCGCATCGATGGAGGGCGCAACCACGTCGGCGCGAGCCAGCGCGGCCCGCACCTCCGGGTCGGTCAGCAGCGTGCCGTTGGTGAGAACGGCCACGGGGACATCGGTCATCGCCTTGATGCCGTCGATCAGCCTGCCGATATCAGAGTTGAGCGTGGGCTCACCAGAGCCCGAGAGTGTTACGAAATCCAGCTCAGGATTCTCAGCCAGCCGGGCCTCCAGCTCCTCCAGTATCCCGTCGACGGGAACGTAGGGCTTCCGCTCCACGGTCCTGCTCGTGGTGGGACCAAGCTCGCAGTAGATGCAATCGAGCGTGCATGTCTTCGGGACGACCGGGTCCACGCCCAGCGAGAACCCGAGCCTCCGCGAGGGCACTGGTCCGAATACGTGCTTCAACGTGATGCTCCTTTCGAACCGGGTCCGGCGGGTGGGAACCGCGACCCTTCGCAGCCTCGGACTCACTCGCCGGAAGGCTTCACGAAGTGATTGACAAGCGCGCTGCCGGTTCCCATGTCGAGCGCTGCCGCTATGCCCCGCGTCACGAATGACTTGGCCTTCACTATGGCGTCCGTGAGCTCAAGACCGAGCGCAAGCCCCGACGCGATGGCTGCGGACAGTGTGCATCCGGTCCCGTGGATCTTGCCGCCCTCTACCCGCTCTGCCGAGAAGCGGGTGATGCTCTCTCCATCGAAGAGCACGTCAGTGGCACTGCCTTCGATGTGCCCGGCCTTCACCAGCACGTTGGCCGCGCCCAGCGAGTGCACGGCTCGGGCCGCTTCCTCCATGGTCTCCAGTGAGACGACCCTGACGCCCGAGAGGGCTTCCGCCTCGGGTGCGTTGGGCGTCACGATGTAGGCCCGCGGTATCAAGACCGCCCTGAGCGCGATGAGCGCATCGTCCTCTATGAGGGAAGCGCCGGACGTCGCTATCATCACAGGGTCGACCACGAGGTTCGGGATCCCGTACCGACCGATTCTCTCCGCCACGACCTCGATGACCTCGGCCGTACCGAGCATGCCCGTCTTGGCCGCATCGACGCTCAGGTCCTCGACCACGGCGTCTATCTGACGAGCCACGAGCCGGGCGGAGAGGAAGAGGCTCTCCGCCACGCCCAGGGTGTTCTGCGCGGTGACCGCCGTCAGGGCGGTCGCCCCGAAGACGCCGAAGGCAGACATCGTCTTGAGGTCGGCCTGGATCCCGGCGCCCCCTGACGAGTCGGACCCCGCGATGGTCAGCGCTATCGGTACTGTCATTTCGTCCTCCGTCAGCCGTCCGCCCCGAGCGCTCGTTCACGATTCGGGTTGCCCGGAACCGGCGGCGGGTGGTATCGTTTTCGGTCGTGGCGCCGCGGGCGCCCGCAGGACTGGGTCGCCCACCGGAGGACCTCATTCTAGCCGGAGGCGCCGCGGTTCTTCAACGCCATTCTCTCCACCGCGCCCGCGGGTCCGACGGACTCTCGGGGCACGCGCGACAGGGAGCCTGCAGACCGTGCGCATAACGGACCACCCGATCCTCGAGTTCGAGAAGGGCCCACTCGTCGAGTTCGAGCACGACGGGCAGAAACTCGCGGGGCACGAGGGTGAGTCCATCGCCGCGGCGCTGCACGCGGCGGGTGTTCGCGTACTCCGACACAGCATCAGGCTCGACCGGCCGAGGGGTTTCTTCTGCGCCATCGGCAGGTGCTCGTCGTGCCTGATGACGGTGGACGGCGTCCCGAACGTAATGACGTGCGTGACCCCTCTCAAAGCCGGCATGCGGATCGAGACACAGACGGGCAAGGGCATCATCCCGGACGTGCGCTTCGCTCACGCCCCTGCGGACCCCGATTACCCGCGAGACCTGGGCAACGTGCCGCTCGCCATCATCGGCGCCGGGCCGGCGGGCCTTTCGGCGGCCGTCGCGGCGGGACGGCTCGGAGTCGAGTGCGTCGTCATCGATGAGAACGCCGTCGCGGGCGGGCAGCTCATCAAGCAGACCCACATGTTCTTCGGATCGAAGGAACACCATGCCCGAGTGCGCGGCATCGACATCGGTGGAATCCTATTGAAGGAGATCGAGGACCTGCCGGTCAGCGTCATGACAGGCACGACCGTGCTCGGGCTCTACGCCGACCGGGTGCTGGCGCTTCTTCGGAGCGACAGGCTCCACCGCCTGACGGCAGACTCGGTCATCCTGGCGACGGGCGCCTCCGAGAACATGCTGGCGTTTCCCGACAGCGACCTCCCGGGCGTCTACGGTGCGGGGGCGGTCCAGACGCTCATGAACGTCGATGGCGTCGCTCCCGGCAGGCGCGTCCTCATGATAGGCGCCGGCAACATCGGACTCATCGTCAGCTACCAGCTGCTTCAGGCCGGGGTCGAGGTCGCGGCCGTCGTGGAGGGGCTGCCCGAGATAGGCGGCTATCACGTGCACGCCGCGAAGATTGTACGCGCCGGGGTTCCGATCCTGACGTCTCACACCATTCTCCGCGCCCTTGGCACGGAGCACGTCGAGGGCGCGGTCATCTCGCAGATCGATCCCGAGTGGCGCCCCGTCGAGGGCACTGAGGTCGAGCTCGACGCGGACACCATCTGCCTGGCCGTGGGGCTCACGCCCAACTGCGAGCTGGGCTCACAGCTCGGATGCCAGGAGGCGTTCGTCGCGGAGCTGGGCGGCCGGGTTGCGATACACGACACGGACCTCGAGACCACGGTCCCCGGCGTCTACATCGCTGGCGACGCGTCCGGCATCGAGGAGGCCTCTACGGCCATGCTCGAGGGGCGGCTCGCCGGCCTCTCCGCCGCCGCGAAGCTCCTCCCACGCCCCGGCGCGGATGAACTGGCGCGCCTCAGGAACGAGGTGGAGGAAGGCCTCCGCGCGCTCAGGGCCGGCCCGTTCGGAGAGCATCCTAGAGCTGGCAAGCAGAAGATGGTCGAACTGGCGCGGTCCCGTGGAGGTGACCAGTGAGCCACCGGCGGGACGGTGTCCTCGAACCTCGGCAGCTTCTGCCCCTCGTGCCCCCGGCGGAGAGGCTGGCCCGAGGACCCGTCGTCATCATCGAATGCATCGAGAACATTCCCTGCGATCCCTGCGTCGGCGCCTGCCCCAAGGGCGCCATACGCATAGAGGGCGACATGAACGGCACGCCGTCGGTCGACTTCGACATCTGCGACGGATGCGGGCTCTGCGTCAGCGCGTGCCCCGGGCTCGCGATCTTCGTGGTCAACAAGAGCTTGGATGCCGGCGCCGCGGCGGTCTCGCTTCCGTAC
>DAOWCM010000027.1 GCA_030639555.1 Candidatus Eiseniibacteriota bacterium
CCGAGAGCGCGAACGTCAGACCGGCGATCCCGCTTCCGACGACGATGAAATCCGCGGACTCGTGTGCCCGTTCGGCCGGCAAGCGTTCCTCCTCTTGAGACGCCTCTCGTGTCAGCACTCCAGCATCCGCGTCAGCGCGCTCTGCGCGCGGATGCGGACGTCATCCGGCACGACTATCTCGTGTTCCTCGTTGTCCAGGGCCCAGACGACACGCGGGAGGTCGATCATCTTCATGTTCCGACACACGGCGAACGCTGAGAGCGGGTAGAACCGCTTCCCCGGGTGGTCACGCTTCAGTCTGTCAATGAGTCCTATCTCGGTGCCCACTATCAGGCTGTCGTGCTCGGCCGCGAGCTTCACCATGCCCTCTGTCGAGGTAACGAAATCGGCCATCTCGATGACGTCCGGCGGGCACTCCGGGTGCACCACGATCGGGGAATCCGGGTGCGCGGCGGTCGCGACGATCACGTCCTCGGGGACGAACATGTTGTGCACGTAGCAGTAGCCGTCCCACGGGATTATCGTTTTGTCGGTCTGCGAAGCCACGTACGCGGCGAGATTTCTGTCGGGAACGAAGAGAATCTCGTCCGCGTCCAACGACTCGACCACGCGCACGGCGTTCGACGACGTGCAGCAGACATCGCTCTCGGCCTTCACGTCGGCTGAGGTGTTCACGTAGCAGACCACCGGGGCCCCGGGATGTTCCGCCTTGAAAGCCTTGAGTTCTTCAGCCGTTATCATGTCGGCCATCGGGCAGCCCGCGGACAGCGACGGGAGAATGACCTTTTTCGCTGGATTGAGTATCTTCGCGCTCTCGGCCATGAAGAGCACGCCACAAAGAACGATGAGCTCGGCGTCGCTGTCCGCCCCGAGCTGCGCGAGAACAAGTGAGTCACCGACGGAATCCGACACCCTCTGGACCGGGTCGACCTGGTAGTTGTGTCCGAGGATGACGGCGTTCCTGGCGCGCTTGAGTTCCTCGCAACGTGCGACGAGCGAAGGCTCGGACATCCTCGCGTACTCCTCAAACCTCATTGCTTCCTCCGTCTCAAGAGCGCTCCATTGAGAGCCTCCACCAGGAGCTCCTTCCCGCGTGTGACGTCGAGTTCGATGCCGAGCGCCACGAGGGGAACGCGGGACCGCCAGGGCCTCAGCCTCACGGCGTCCTTCTCGGTGGTCAGTATCGTGTCCGCGCCGACCTCGCGCGCGGCCTCGACGACGACGTCGACATCGTCCCCGGAGTAGTCGTGGTGGTCCGGCAACGCCAGACGCCCCAGGACGTTCATCCTGAGCTTCGCGAGCGTGCGCTCGAAGTCCGACGGGTCCGCGATGCTCGACAGCGCCAGGCAACCGCACTGCCTGAGATCGTCCGCTCGGACAGTCTCACCCGTGCCGACATCCCAGAACTCGACCGGCTTCATCCGTGTCTCGACCACCGGTACGGATGGAGCCAGTGGCCCCAGCACCCCGGTGACCCGGTCGGCGCCGCCCGCCCAGTCGCACCTCGTCGCCACCAGGACACCGGCGCGGCCAACGCCCGAGGGGTGCTCGCGCAGAGGACCACCCGGAAGGAGATGTCCGTTCCCGACGGGGGCAGCGGCATCCACCGCCACGATGTCCAGGTCCCTCGCCAGCTGCACATGCTGGAAGGCGTCGTCCAGTAGTATAGCATCTGCTCCCAGCTCTTCCACGGCAAGTCGGACGCCCATCTGACGTCGCTTGGATACAACGATCGACACGCCTTCCGTCAGAAGCGCCATCATATAGGGCTCGTCGCCGGCCTCGCGCCACTTGACCAGGGGACCATCGCCCCGGGAAACCACGACGGTGCCTCTGGAGCACCGACCGTATCCGCGGCTCACGATGGCGACCTTTCGGCCTTCCCCCTCCAGGAGCCTGGCAAGGTAGACGGTCAGGGGCGTCTTCCCAGCACCGCCGGCCACGATGTTCCCCACAGAAATGACGGGGACGTCGAAGCGGGCGGGTCTGAGCGCCCGGAACCACAGCGACACGGCGGCGCCGATCCCGTACGGTACCGACAGGAGAACAAGCACGCCGGCGACGGCCAGGTTCAGCCCCTCGGGCTCTTCCCGACCCATCGCGAGTTCCCGCCACCAGTCGGCGAGCCTTGCGAGCCCCGTCAGGGCCGCGGGCTCCTCGCTCAGCTTCCGGCTGGGATCATCCCGACGCGCCATCAAGCACCCCGATCGATTCCAGGAATCCGACAGTCCGCGCGGTCGCCCCGCGCCCCGCGGCGACGGCCTTAAGCGCGTTGGCCCCCGCCTCGCCTCGCGCGTTCGCGTCAGAAAGAAAGCGGATGAGTTCGCCCGCAAGTTCGCCGTCTTCGGCGACCTCGACGGCCGCTCCGGCGGACAGGAGGCGAAGCGCCGAATCGCGACAGGTCTCGGTATGCCTGCCTACGACCACGGGCACTCCCTGCGCGGCCGGCTCCAGCGGGTCATGACCACCGTAGGGCGCGAGCGTGCCACCCACGAAGGCCACCGAGCCCACGGCATAGAGGCGGGCCAGCTCGCCGGTCGTATCGACGACGGTCGCCCGGCCGGCCCCGGCGCCGTCGCGCGCCGACCGCAGGGTCGACTCGACGCCACGAACGGCAAGCGCCCTGACAACGTGCTCGACACGCTCGAGGTGGCGTGGCGCAATGACAACGCGCGAGCCCGGGAATCCATCCACGACCGCCGCCGCCGCCGCCGCCACCTCGCTCTCTTCCTTCGGTCTCACACTCCCGAACACGACAACGGGCGCGTCAGCAGGGATCCCGAGGGAGGACCGGAGGCCGGCCCGCTCACGATCGTTCAGCGGTGCGGCGAGTTTGTCGAACTTCCTGTCGCCGACCACCGTCACACGCGACTGTGCGAGCCCCAGTTCTCGGAAGTGCGAGGCGTCCGTTTCAGACCGGCATGCGGCGAAGGAAAGGCGAGACACGACGCCCTTGAGCGGAGACCCGATCATCGTGTACCGCCTCAGGCTCTTCTCGGACAGCCGGCCGTTGACCACGCCGACGGGCAGACCCGCCGCAGCACTTTCGTAGATGGTGTTCGGCCAGAGCTCGGTCTCGGTGAGAAGCAGAGCGCGGGGGCCGACGGAACGCAGTGTGCGCCGCACCGCGGTGACGAAGTCGAGCGGCGCGAATGAGACCGTGAGGTCGGCGAGGGAGCGCGCGGCCACCGCACGCCCCGTAGGGGTAACGACGGTGAGGAATACGCCGGGGCCACGAACCGCGAGTGCACGCGCGAGCGGCGTCACGGCCGCCACCTCTCCGACGGAGGCCGCGTGCAGCCACACCGACCCCGCGGCCGTGCGGGGTGTCCGACCGACCCGCTCGCCCCACTCCCGACTACCCGTGACTGTCCTCAGCGCCGCCACCGAGACGGCGATGGGCCAGAGCATTCGCGTCATTACCCTGTAGGAGGCGTACGACAATGCCCTTCCTCCGGCACGTGCCCAGGTTGGTCAGTCGCAGACCTTGAGCGCCCTATCGCGCAACGGCCTCCGAGGCCTCTGTGTTCACACGAGCGAGCGCCGCTTCGAGCAGGGCCGCCTTCTCCTCGAACGGAACGGACTCGTCCCACTCGAGCGGTTCACCGTAGACGACAGCGACGCGGGAGAACGGCAGCGGGACCAGAAATCTGTCCCAGCTTGACAGCCGCTTAGCGCGGGACGCGCTCACGCCGACAGGGACCAGCCTACCACCCGACTTCTCTGCCAGATAGAATATGCCACGCTTGACGCGCCCGGCCGGGCCCGTGGGGCCGTCGGGCGTGATCGCGAGGTCGAGCCCCTCGATCGCTCTCCCGAGCATGCGCAGAAGCCCTCTGGCGGAGCCTCTCGTCGAGGAACCGCGCACGACACCGTAGCCCAACGCGGTCATCAGCCGCGCGCTCATCTCGCCGTCCCGGTGCCACGACGAGAGCACCTGAATACTCCTTCCCCTGCAGATGTACTCCAGAGGAAGCAGCACACCGTGCCAGAACGCGAACACTACCGGCCGCCCCGACTCGTGGACGCGCTCCACGCGCTCGACGTGGATCTCGGTCGAACGCCAGGTCGAGCCCAGCAGGCGCACCAGAGCGGGACCTACGCACCCGACGAACCCAACGAGGATCCTGTCCCCCACGGACAACTCTCTCCGGCCCGGGCTCACTCCACGCCACCGATCATGTCGAGGACCATTCGCGCGACCCTGTCGCTGGCCCCGGGGTCGCCGAGCCTGCGCCGCACATCGAGCAGGTCGCGGGACTTAGCCTCTCGAAGAGCCGGGTCGGTCAGGAGCGGAGCGACTTCCGCCGCCATGCGAACCGCGTTCGCGTCTCCCTGCACGAGCTCCGACACGACCTTCCTGCCCGCCACCACGTTGACGAGCCCTATGTGCTGGATTCTGACCAGCGCGCGGCCGACCACGTAGGACAGCCACGCCAGCCTGTAGACGATGACCATCGGCACGCCCAGACACGCCGCCTCCAGCGTCGCGGTCCCGGACGATATCAAAAGAGCGGTCGATCCGCGCATGACCTCGTGCACCGCGTCGGGTGGCGACACCTCCACACCCAGACGCGCGGGGTCGCCGTTCTCGACCAGGAACTCCTCGCTGATCCCGTGTGCGCGCCCGAGCCGAACGGTCAGACCGTCGATCTCATCCTTCAGGAGTTTGACAGCACCCAGCATCGGGGGCAGGAGCCGCTGGATCTCGTGCTTGCGACTGCCGGGAAGGAGCCCGAGGACCACTCCCGCAGGAGAAGCGGCGCCAGGCGGGTCGCCGAGGGCCGGCTCCTCGAGAAGCGGGTGCCCGACGAAGTCGACGTCGACGCCCCGCTTCCGGTAGAACTCGACTTCGAACGGGAAGATGACGGCCATGCGATCTACGCGGGTCGCTATCTTCTTCACCCTCCCCTCGCCCCACGCCCAGACCTGCGGGCTGACGTAGTAGAGGACACGCACTCCGATCCGTCGAAGCCGACCTGCCAGTATGAGATTGAAACCGGGATAGTCAACGAGAACGGCCAGGCGCGCCTCCCTCTCGGACGCGAGAGCAACGAGGCGATCCATGGCGCTTCTCAGGCGTGGGATGTGTCGCAGCACTTCCACGAGGCCTACCACCGCGAAGTCGTCGCAGTGGTAAACGAGCTCACAGCCGGCCTCGCGCATCCGGTCGCCGCCCACACCGAATACATCCAGCGCGGGGTCGAGCTCGTGCAGCCGCGCGACCACCTTGGACGCGTGCAGGTCGCCGGAGGCCTCACCCGCGACCACGAGCACCGCGTTTCGTCCACTGGTCATCGCAGCCTCCGATACCCTACGCACGCGCCGGAGACACAGGGGCCCCACAGAGCAGGCGCCAGGCAACGCCGCTGCAAAGGCTCGAACCGGCTAGCTGATCTGCCGGAGGATCTCCATTGCGACTTCGAGCGCGCGAAGACCATCTTCCCCGCGAACGACTGGCTCGCTCCTTCCGGTGACCGCGGCCACAAACGACTCCAGCTCGAGCTTGAGCGGCTCGGACTTGTCGAGAGGAAGGTCCTCATAGTCGACGATCGACTCGAGCCCGCCGTTCATCTCTCCGCTGGCGATGCGTCGCAGCGTCTCTTCCGGAACCGATTTCCGCCGGAATACCTGAGCCCTGGGCTCGAGCGTGTCGACGGAGACGTAGGCGTCGTGCTGGAAGAAGCGGATCTTGCGGACCTTCTCCCTGGACACCCGGCTCGCCGTGATGTTGGCGACGCATCCGTCGCTGAAGGACAGCCTCGCATTGGCAATGTCTATCGACGAGGATAGAACAGGGATGCCAACTGCCTCGATCGCCGTGACGTCGGCGTTGACAATGGACAGTATCAGGTCGATGTCATGGATCATGAGGTCGAGAATCACCGCGACGTCCGTTCCCCTCGGGACGAAGATGCCCAACCGGTGGACCTCTATGAACTTGGGTGCGTCGAGCACTCCGAGGGCGGCCCTGACGGCAGGATTGAAACGCTCTATGTGCCCCACCTGTACCACGAGCCCCTTCTCGCGCCCCAGCTCGACCATTCCGCGGGCCTCGTCCACGGTCCCGGCGATGGGTTTCTCGACCAGCACGTGAACGCCGCGTTCGAGACAGTCGCGCGCGACGCCGTGGTGCGAAACGGTCGGTGTCGCCAGGCTGACAGCGTCGACACGATCGAGCAGACCCTCAAGATCGGCCGCGGGCTGAGTCCCGAACTCGCCGGCGACAAGAGCGGCGCGGCTCCCGTCGACGTCGTACACGCCGGCGAGCTCGCACGAGTCTATCTCCGAATAGACCCGGGCGTGCAGCCTCCCGAGATGTCCGACCCCCACTACCCCCACTCTGAGCATCCGTCTCTCCCGTCCCGCGACGCCGCGCGTGCGCCCGCCCGGGCGTCCGCCAGCACCGCGCCTTCCCACGAAAAAGCAGGGTCCCCCCCGCTTGAGGTGCGCCGTTCTTTCTTGCCGTGCCGCAAGGGACTCAGCCCGTTCCCGAGCACGCTCCGGACACCTAAGGCGCCTGAACTCACGGCCGCGTCCCGCCAAGCGCCGAGCCTACGGAGCCCGCTACTTGATGATGCCTCGCGTCGAGGTCCCGATGAACTCGACGAGTCGCGAGATCTCATCATTCATGGGGAGCTCGGCCCTGATGCGCTCGACTGCCTGCGTCGTGTTCAGGTCGGACAAGTAGAGGAACCTGTACGCCTTGCGGAGGTGGTTCAACGACTCCTCCGAGTAGCCGCGCCGCAGAAGACCGATGGTGTTCATCTCGATCGGGCGAGTCGGTACGCCGCCAATCTTGAGATACGGAAGCACGTCCTTGGTCACGCGGCACGCTCCGCCGACGTAGCTGTGAGCGCCGATCTGGACGAACTGCTGCACGGCGGTCATGCCGCCGATAATCGCGTAGTCCTCCACGACCACGTGGCCGGCCAGATTGACCGCGTTGGTGATGACCACGTGGTCCCCGATGACGCAATTGTGAGCCACGTGCGCGTACGCCATTATCAGCGTGTCGCTGCCGACACGGGTCGCGTCGTCGCCCTCTCCGGCCGTCGCGCGATTGACCGTCGCGAACTCACGGATCGTCGTGCGGTCGCCTATGACGAGGTGCGTCGTCTCGCCGTGGTACTTCAGGTCCTGCGGGTCAGTGCCCACGACGGCCGAGTGACTCAGCATGCAGTCTTCCCCGATGGTCGTGTTCTTCTCCACCAGCGCCATCCCGGCCACGACGGTCCCGCGACCTATCTCGACATCGGGCCCAATGATGGCGAACGGACCTATCTGAACGTCCTCGCCGATCCGCGCGCGCTCGTGCACTACGGCTCTCTCGTCTATGACAGTCATGGACCTCTAGCGCTCTCTTTCTACGACCTGTGACCACAGGTCGCCGTCGGCCACAAGCTCGCCTCTGACGTACGCGGACCCATGCATCTTGCACGTTCCGCCGCGCAGCCTGCGGAGCTCAAGCTCGAAGCGCACGGAATCGCCGGGGCGCACCGGCCGTCTGAACCTCGCGTTGTCTATGCCCATGAAGTAGACCAGCTTCTTCTCGCGTTCCTCCACCCTGGACATAAGCAGGAAGCCGCCGACCTGCGCCATCGCCTCCACCAGAAGCACGGCGGGGACGATCGGATGGCCGGGGAAATGCCCCGCGAAGAACCACTCGTTCATGGTGAAGTTCTTCACCCCTACGACCCGCCTGTCGTCGAGCTCGAGTATCCTGTCGACCAGCAGGAACGGATATCGGTGCGGGAGGATCTTCTCGATGGCGGTGATGTCCCAGCTGGTCGTGCCGCCGTATCTGACCTTGCCTTCCTGAATCGCGTTTCGCAGGCGGTCGACGAACCTGACGTTCGTGGAGTGGCCCGACTTCGAGGCGTACACGTGGCCGCGCAGGGGCATTCCCAGAAGCGCGAGGTCACCCAAGAGATCGAGGATCTTGTGACGGACGAACTCGTCCGGAAACCTGAGATCGCTCTGGTTGACGATGCCGTCCTTGCCGACGACGATGGCGTTCTCGAGGCTGCCGCCCTTGATGAGACCCCTCCTCTGGAGATCCTCAACGTCGCTCTGGAGCGCGAACGTCCTGGCGGGAGCGATCTCCTCGAGGAACGTCTTCTCGTTCAATTCGAAACTGGCGTACTGCGTCCCGATGGTGGGATTCTCGTAGTCGATCGTGAACGAGAGCCTGAAGCCGTCATGGGGGCTGGCGGCGATATGAACGTTGCCGTCATCGAACGTCACCGGTTCGATGATCTCAAGGTGCTGCAGTTGTGCGTGCTGCTCCACGATCCCGATGTCCGTCAGGATGTTGACGAACGAATCGCAGCTGCCGTCCGTGGGTTCCGCGGGCTCGTCGGCGTCCAGCTCCACGACGGCGTTGTCGATGCCCAGACCCGCGAGCGCCGCGAGCACGTGCTCGACGGTGTGAATCTCCACGCCTTTATGGGAGAGCGTCGTGCGCCTGGTGTTATCGTCGCTCAGAGCGACGTGATCGATCGAAGCCGGCACCCGCGGAGCGTCCGGCAGATCGACTCTCACGAACACGATGCCGTGATCAGGCGGAGCCGGTTTGAACGAGACCGTCACCTGCTGACCCGTGTGAATGCCGATGCCCTTGTACGAACAGCCGCCCTTGAGTGTTCTCTGCCGCGTCCTGAGCATCAGATCTCCTCGTCCGAGCGCTCCACGCCATCCACGGCCCTGCCGCCACACGCCGCGCCCGCGGCGCCTCCACGCTCCACCACGTCCTCCAGCTTGCTGACGCGGGATTCCAGTCCCTTGACGCTCCCGACCAGCTTCGGCAGGTGCTCCATAAGGGCGTACTGACGCTTCGCTGCTGAGTGCTTCCGCGCGGGATACCCCGATACGCGCTCGCCCGGCGGAACCGACTTGGTCACGCCGGCCTGCGCGGCCACCATCGCACCGTCCCCTATCTCTATGTGCCCACTGAGCCCGGCCTGACCGGCAAGGACGACGCCGCTGCCGACCCTGGTGCTTCCGGAGATGCCCACCTGGGCAACGACTATCGAGCCATCCCCGATCACCACGTTGTGCGCCACCTGGACCAGGTTGTCTATCTTGCTGCCGCGGCAGACGCGCGTCGAACCGAGAGTCGCCCTGTCGATGCAGACGTTGGCCCCGATCTCAACGTCGTCCTCAATGACGACGTTTCCGATCTGAGGGACCTTCGTGTGCAAGCAGCCAGAGAGAGCGAACCCGAAGCCGTCACTGCCGATGACGGTCCCGGAGTGGACGATGACGCGGTCCCCCAGGACACATCCGTTGCGTATCGTAACGTTGGGGTAGATCGTCGTCTCTCGCCCCACAGCGGCCGATCTCCCGACGAACGACCCCGCGTGGATCGTCGTCCCGTCCCCGATCGTCGCGTCGTCCATCACGACCACATTGGCGCCGATGGAGATCCCCTCACCCAGTATCGCAGACTCGGCGACGACCGCGGAGGGGTGAACACCGTTGCTCACGATCTCCCCTTCCGGGGCGAAGAGGGTCATGGCCCTCGCGAAGGCGTCGTACGGGTCGTCCACGACAATGAGCGATGTGCCGTCGGGGCGCGCGGAAGCCGCGTAGTCCCGGGACACCACGACCGCCGATGCGGACGTGTCCGCCACGTACCTCTCGTACCTGGGATTGGAGACGAAGGTCAACTCACCCTTACGTGCTTCCTTGATTCCGGCGACGCCGGCCAGTTCGGTGGAGTCGTCGCCGACGACCTCACCCCCTATGAACTTCGCCACTTCTGCGAGGGTTACGCTCATTCCCGCTCCGGGCTCTGACGGAAGAGTAAGAAAGTCGTGCTATTCCTCCGTCCCGTTGAGCCTGTCGAGCACCTCCTGAGTGAGATCGGTCGACGGGGCGGCGTAGACGATGCCCATGCGGGCCGCGTCGAAGATCATCGCGTACTCGTCCCCGGCGCCAATCTCCTCGAGTATCCCGTTGATCCTGTCAAAGATCGGCTGCCAGAGCTCGGCCTCGCGCTGTGCCGCCAGGCCGCCGGTGCCCCACACGCTGTTCAGGAACTCCTCGAACTCAAGCTGCATCTGCCGGATCGCCATCTCCTTCTCAGCGGCCGCCTCCTCGGAGAGCAGGAGCTTCTGGTTCTGAAGCTCGAGAATGAGCCCCTCTATCTCCCGCTCCTTCTCGCGGGCCTCGGTTCGCCAGTCAGCGATGCTGGCCTCCAGCTGCGCGTCCAGGTCTCCGGCGCCGACGTACTCGCGTCTCAGCTGGTCGGAGTTGATGTACCGCACCTCATCCGCGCCCCAGGCACCGGCAGAGGCCAACATGACAAGCACCAGGGTAACGGCTGGCGTGAACAGGTAGCGTCTCAAGAGAACCTCCGTGATGAGCCCCGTAACTTCAGGGGCATGTTCGCGACGAGCGCTAGAAGTCGAGGCCGAACTGGTAGTGGACTATCCAGTCTCTCCCCCGCACGTCGTCGAATCCATAGCCGAAATCCACTCCCAGGTTACCAAGCACGGGGACCTCTACACGGATTCCCGCGCCGGCCCCCCAGTAGAGATCACTCGGGTCGGTGTCATCACCCGAATCCCACGTGTTGCCCCCGTCGACAAAGAAGAGCCCGTGCAACGGAAGCTGGCTCCGCTCACCCGTTATCGGGAACTTGAGCTCCGCCGTCCCGAGCAGCATCGTGCGCCCGCCGTAGAGGTCCTTCCCCACCGGGAGGATCGACCTGTTGGCGTACCCTCGAATCCCGTTCAGGCCAACGCCGCCGAGTTCGAACCGCGCATCGTTCGGGACCATGCGCGGGTCTCCGTACCCGGTGACCAAACCTCCCCGCCCGCGAAGCATGAGCGTCATCCTCCAGACGGCCGGCACGTACTTCCTGACGTCAAGGATGTAGCGCTGATACTCCACATCACCGCCCAGAGCCCAGCCGAAGAGGTCCGCGGAGAAGCGCGTGTAGCTGCCCAGCCGCGGGTGGAACCGCCTGTCGGTCGTCCGCCTTACGAGTGTGGCTGTCAGCCCGCTTCTCCACTCCCATCCCCGATTCGCGTCCGCGGGGTAGTAGACCGCCGTCGAGTCCATCGTGCCGTCGGCGTTGGTGTCGTGTCCGATCCTGGTGTACTCGTTCTGCTTGAACTGCTCCAGCGTGTACTTCGTGTAAATCATCGTGTGGCGGGAGCCCATGAGGGGCATTCCGACCCGGACGTCTCCGCCGCGCCTCTCACGCTCGATGAAGTGCTCACGGGGACATTCGTCGCACTCGGCGATCTCCTCGGCGTCGTCCGGGAAGGTCTCTTCGTAGAAGCTCATCGGCAGGCCCGGGTAGTTCCGCTTGTCGTTCGTGTCGAACACATCGAAGCCGACGGAAAGCCTGCGGTTCATGAACCACGGCTCCGTGAAGCCCAGCACTACCTCGCTGTTCTTCTTGCCGAATTCCCACTTGAGGTCCATGTAGTGGCCGTTGCCGAAGAGGTTGCCCTCTGTCAGCTCGATGAAGCCGGTGATGCCCCTCTCGCTCGTGTGCGAGACGCCGACTCCGGCGCGACCGGTCTGTCGCTCCTCGACCGTGAAGACAAGGTCGATGTCGTCCGGGTTCGAGCTGTCGGTGAACTCCACCCACGGGCCGTCGAAGAAGCCCAGGTTGGCTATCTTCCGCTGGCTCGCGATGATCTCAGACGTCTGATACAGGTCACCGGGATGCACCACGAGTTCGCGGCGGATTACCTTTTCCTTGGTTCTCTCGTTCCCGACGATGTGGATCTGTCCGATGTGTGCCGGATTGGCTTCCTCGACGTGGAACTTGAGCCTGAGGTGGTTGCCGTCCTCAATATCCTCTACCTTGAAGATGCGGGCATGAATGTACCCGCGCTCACCGTACCAGTCGTACGCGGAACGGATCGTCGCGTCGGCCTTGGGCGGCTCGTACACGTCTCCGACGGCGACGGTGGTCAGTTCATCCAGGGCCTCGATCGCGAACCCCGAGGCGCCCGTCCACTCTATCCCGGCGATCGTGTAGAGCCCGCCCTCGTCCACGGTGATCGTCAGAATGACCCTCTCGCCGCTCTCGTCATACTCCGTCTCGTACCCTTCCGTCACGGCGTCAATGAAACCTGCCTCACGATAGCGTTCCGTGATCCGAGTCAGGTCGTCATCGAGTATCCCGCGGTCGAAAAAGGCATCGGTCCGCCACCAGCGGTCCTCCCTGGTCTCCATCACATCCTGGAGAAAGGAGGCATCGAGCAGCTCGTTCCCCTCGAAGCGGATCTCCTTCACCACGACCCGCAGCTGCTCCTCGATCTCGAATTCGACGTTGATCCTGTTGCCGGGGGCATCATCGATGTTCGTCGTGATCTTCGCGTAAGGAAACCCCTTGCGCTCGTAGAGCTCCAGAACGGCGACGCGGGAGTCCTCTAACCGACTGGCCTCGTAGGGCGCTCCCACTTCCATTCTGAGCACTGACTCGATGTCCGACTCGGACACCCGGTCGCTGCCCGTGATGTCGATGGATGCTACCTTCGGCCGCTCCTCGACGATCACTATGAGCCTGACGCGGCCCTCACCCGTCGGCTCCGCTTCCACGCTGATGTCGGAGAAATGCCCCATTTCGTAGAGCCTGCGGATGCCCTCACGGACGCTCTCGGGCTTGAGTTCGTCGCCTGTTCTGATCCCGAATCCCAGCAGGATCCTGTCGCGGCTCACGTGCTTGTTGCCCTGGGTCTCGACGCCACTGACGACGTCGGCCGTGGCGGCCACCGACATGCAGACAACGGCCGCAAGGACCAGAGCAACAGGAAGAACCGATGTTACAACGCGCATCAGTACACTCCTCCATGTTCCCACTCGAACGGGCATACTAGCACAGCACCCACGCCTTGTAAACGAAAACGTCGGGGACTGAACGTGCGAGAACAGCGTTACTTACGGCTGCTCAGCGAGTCAGAACTCGTACCGGTTCTCGATGGAAACTCGTCTGTCCCATCCGGCAAGAGTCGGGTCGTAGACAACCCTCAGAGAGAGTGACGTGTTGCGGGATACCTCGTATTCAATACCGAATTCGGAGCGGAGGCCGATTGCGGTCTCGCGGATGTCCTCCTCGTAAGGTTCGACCACCCCGAGGTACGAGATCATCCAGTCCCTCGAGATGTACTTGCCCAGCGTCATACGTGTGTTCAAGGTGTTCGGCACGTACTGGACCATTCCC
>DAOWCM010000421.1 GCA_030639555.1 Candidatus Eiseniibacteriota bacterium
GCAGGAAGCCTTCATCAAAGTCTACCGGCACATTGCTCGCTTCGAAGGGCGCTCGAGCCTGTACACCTGGATGTACAGGATCACGGTCAACATTGCGCTCAACAAGCTCAAGCGGGACAGATTCAGGCAGATGGTTCCGCTGGGGGACATGATCCGGCCCGACAGGAACCCCCGGTCCGACCCCGCCCGCGCCGCAATGGGTTCGGAGATCGTTGAAAGAGTGAAGGAGGCGGTGGAGACACTACCGGACAAGCAGCGGGCCGTCTTCACCCTGAAGTTCTACGAAGGACTGAGTCACAAAGAGATCGCGCAAGTCGTCGGCTGCTCCGAGGGGACATCGAAGGCCAACTACTTCCACGCGATCAGGAAGATGCGGAGACTGCTGGGAGACCTGAGATAACATGCGTTGCGACGACGTGAAGAAAAGACTCGCGGAGTTCATGGAAGAGGAGCTCGAGGCCGGCGAGCAGGTGGCGGTGCGTGAGCACCTCGCGACTTGTGACGCCTGTGCGTCCGAACTCGCCGCGTACGAGCGGACCATGATGCTCCTCGAAGACGATGGCTACGTCGAGCCTGAGCCGTTCTACTGGACCCGCTTCGAGGCGGGCCTCAGGGCCAGGCTTCGAGACAGGAGCCGGCGCTTCGTCTTCGTCCCACGCCTCGAGAATCTCGCCCCCAGACTCGTTCCCATTGTTGCCGCTGTTCTCCTGTTTGGTGTAGGGCTCGGGGTCGGCCTGCAGCCGGTACTCAACGTCGTCGGGGTGTCAGATTCCGGGGCGTTCGTCGAGCGGACCACCGATGACAGGGGACCAGTCGTCTCGCCCCGAAGCAAGTCGCTCGTCGAGAGCGGCGGGCTCGCTCGCGAGATGGCGCAGTTCGCGGTCAACGCTCCCGATACGCTCAGACCGGAGAGCTTCGACTCGGCCATCGAGCAGCCGCAGATCATTCTCGCGACTGATGAGACCTGGCCGGCGGTTGAGCGGCGCATCGGAGAGCGGAGCTTAGGGGAATAGCGGGTCTCACGCCCGGCAGCAGACCATCGGGCGCGTGAAGTGGGGGAAAGAGCGTGGGCGGACGGGGATCGGTCGGTTCAATGCAGTGGGAGTTCGTCCCGCAGCCCGCTGCGGCTGACGCTGGACAGATATAGGCACCACGCCGATACTTGGTGCTGGAACGGGAGGCCGCCCCGAAGGGCGGCCTCCCGCTTGTTTGGTGCGCCGGGCACGGCGCGCCGCGCCTGAGCCGGCCTTTTTTGGCTTGCCGCCCACACAGCGCTGTGATAATTGTGCACCACGAGGTAACGGCGGCCCGCGGGCACGGCGCGTTGTGAGCCCGAGATAGACCGAACGCACAGACGGAACGACGCGGCGATTTCCCGCGTTCGAGGGGGCCGCTCCCGCCGTGGGGCGGCCCCTTGCGAAATGGAGATGACAGGGATGAAGATTCTCGTGGTGGGAAGCGGAGGGCGCGAGCACGCGCTCGTGTGGAAGATCGCGCAGAGCCCACTGGCCGGAGAAATACTCGCCGCGCCCGGGAACGCCGGAACGGCGACACTGGCCCGGAACGTGGCCGTCGCCGCGGATGACATCGAGGGGCTCGTGCGGCTCGCCGCCGACGAGCGTGTCGACCTGACGGTTGTGGGACCCGAGATCCCCCTGACGATGGGGCTCGCTGACCGGCTGGCCGACGCCGGGCTCCGCGTCTTCGGACCGTCCGCGGCCGGGGCCCGCATCGAGGGCAGCAAATGGTTCGCCAAGGAGCTGATGCAGAAGGGCGGCATACCCACGGCCGCCGCGCACCTCGCCGATACGCGTGAGGATGCCCTCTCGCGTGCCGAAGAGCTGGGCTATCCTGTCGTCATCAAGGCCGACGGGCTCGCCGCCGGCAAGGGAGTCATCATTGCAGAGAGCGCCGCGGAGGCCGAGGCGGCGATAGACGACATGCTGGTGCGCGGACGCTTCGGCCCGTCCGGGGAGCGCGTCCTGATAGAAGAGTGCCTGAGGGGAGAGGAGGCCTCGATCCTGGCCTTCGTTGACGGCGAAAGCAGCGCGCTGATGGCCCCGTCGCAGGATCACAAGCGCGCGTTCGACGGCGACGA
>DAOWCM010000397.1 GCA_030639555.1 Candidatus Eiseniibacteriota bacterium
CGTCGCCCGAATTGCCGACTATGAGATGCCCCTCGTGCACCCACAGACCGTTGGCCCTCGAAATCCCCTCGTTGGCCCACACCTCGAACTCGCCGTCGCGGAAACGGTAGATGCGGCTGTCATCCCAGCCCGAGGGACGCGTGTCGGAGATGTAGATGTAGCCGTCCTCGTCGATCACCAGGTCGTTGGGGAAGTCGGCGTCCAGGATCTCGGAGCGCGCCGCGATCTCGCCCGGCTCCAAGGCAATGGCGGTGAGGTGCCGGCGCTCGCACAGCCACAGTGTGTCGCGGCGGATGTCCATCCCCGTCGGGGCGTGGAGTCCCGAAACCCATTCCTTCTCGAGAATCTCGCCGTCCAATGAGAGCTTGGAGACGTACCCCGTCATCTCCTGCTTCTGGTTGAACTGGTTGTCGAAGCTGGTGACGTAGAGGACCTCTCGCTCCCGGTCGTACAATACCGACTCGGGATTGAGGAAAACCGGCTCGGTCTCCCACACCTTCGTGAGGCCCGCGGGGTCTTCCAACGGTGGCTGCAGCACGGGGTCGGACCGCATCATGAAGCCCCAGCCGCCGAACCGCTCCGCGACCATCAGGAGGACTTCGTTGAGCCCCTTCTCGAACCGCACGTGCACCGCGTCGTGCAGTCCCACAACGCCGAGGAACGAACGGTCGCGCGACCTGTAGGCGCTGTTGCCCGAGAATACCTTGCGGCCGTTCACGAACACATCGACCTCGTCGCTGTAGCCGAAGGAGAGCTTCGCATCCTTCTCTTGGTCAGCGCGGAACACGCTACGCGCCAGGACCAGGTCGCCGCTCTCGTTCTCACGCGGCACGTGTCGCGAGATGTCCACGAGGCCGGTCGGCTCCGCGGTGGCCGGGCGCCACTGCGAGTAGAAGATGGCGTAGAAGTGAGGATAGTTATCCCGCGCCACGCGCTCGAGCGGGTAAGTGCGCGAGATGGACCATTCAGTGATCGTTCCCGGCGCCTTCTCCACGGCCGGCGGAACCTCGAACGCCGGCACGTCCCCCCGGCGATACCTGAAGTTCGCAAAACAGGCCGAGCTGTCCTTGGGTCCGAGCAGCCCGATCCCGCCGGTGCTTTCTCCATGTTTGAGATCCGTGATGGTAAGGGCGGGCGTCGCCATGTCGTCCACAAACACGCGCGCCTGCGTGCCCTGGACCTCGAGCTTGAGGTGCACCCACCGCTCCGCCGGAATCTGGGCACCGGCGGTGAATCCCTCACCGTGGTACAGCTGCCAACCTGCGACGCGGTTGATCACCGGCGTGTACTGGACAGCGTCGGGGTAGAGTCCGGCGCGGTGCGGACGGATGTAGACACGCTCGTAGTTCTCGTCCGACTGCATGCGGAACACGATCCCCGGATAGGAGCGGCGCCCGTCCACGACCACGTCCACCTCGATGACGCCGTTCTCGAACGCCGCGTCGTCGAGCACGGCCGCACCTTGGAGGCACCGTCGGCCCCCGTGCTCCACGATCTGGGCGTCGATCAAGCGCCAGCGATCGGAATTCAGTGCGACGGACTCCTGCTGTGCCTGCGCCGTCGTCGCACCAAGCAGCATCGCCATCAATGAAAAACGGGTTGCACTCTTCACATCATCACTCCCAGAGTCATCGTCGATGTAGCGATCCTACCGAGTACCTTCTGTACGCGATGCCGCAGCACGCAGGTTCCAGGAACGATTCCCTCGGGTTCGACCCGCCTGCGTACATTGAAACCGTAACGCCGGTCTGATCGTCTGGGCGTCAGATCGCCGAAGCGCGGTCGCCACACGGCGGGTGCATGGCATCTCTAATGTGCTGCTCGATGCGGACCCTGCCCGCCACGTCGGTACTGTCAGTGTAAATCGCCGAGTAGTAGATCTCCGCCTGCGTACAATACCGCTCCCAGCACGGTCGCCGTTCGTGGGTGGCGAGTCGCTCGCGTACGTTCGCGCTCTCCCCCATATCGAGCACGCCCCACTGGTCGCCGGCCTTGCACCAGACGACATACACCCCAGCCCGGCCTTCGAGGCTGTCGGGCAATCTGAAAGCGCCGTCGAACTCGTAGCCCCAACGTGTAAATAGCACCCTATACCTCCCTTTGAGACTCGATGAGTGCCCAATCAGTCCCGAACGATCACTCGAGGCCAGAGCTTCAGCCAACCGAGTGGCGTGCCCCTGGTGATGCGCGTGTCGAGATCTGCTTCTCACAGTGACTCTCACCTGAGCGCTTGGGTGGCGATTAGCTCAGACAACTCGAACTTGTGGCGCAGGGTA
>DAOWCM010000002.1 GCA_030639555.1 Candidatus Eiseniibacteriota bacterium
CGGAAGCGCTATGCGAGCGGAGCGGTGCGCTACCACGCCGCCTCGCTCCCGTATGAGACACACGCGAACTGGAGCGGCAAGCTCCGCAAGTCGATCGGATGGGTCGTCGCCGGGTTCTCGAAGCGCTACTTCGGCTACGGCGTCTCGCGCGGGAACGAGCCCGAGTACGCGGGCTTCGTCGAGGGCGGCACGTTCGGCCTCGGTCTCGGGCGCTCGGGTGCGCGCGGGGGGCGCATGGCACCTCGGCCCTCGCTGTGGAATGCGATCAAGGCGACACGGAAGGACGCACAGGTGAGCTTCGTCGAGGCGATCAACTGGGAGCTACGGAAATGAGGGCCGCCGATATCGTCGCGCAGCTGGCGGGCCGCCTACCGCTGCTCACGGATGCATTCACGGAGCAAGTAACTATCTCGGCGATCTCGGCCGCTGGGACTACGGTCTCCGTCACGACCTCGGCCGACCACGGCCTTACGACCGGGAAACTCGTCTACATGCTCGGCGTCGATCACCCGATTCCGATCGCCACGTTTACGCGCTCGGGTACTGTGGGAACGATCACGACGTCCGCGGACCACGATCTCACGCTCCCAATCGCCGCTACCGTCGTCACGGCCGGGGCGGTCGAGGGGACATTCAACGGCACCCATACGACGATCAACGTCGTGAACCGCCGTACGATCACCGTCGTGATGGCGGACTCCGGGGCTACGGCGGCCACCGGGACGCCGCTCCTGCTCGACGCCGCATCGATCTACCAGCGCTACGGTGGCCTCGTCGAGATTACCGCCGTACCGGCCTCGGACGAGTTCGAGTACGAGCTCGCGGCCGGACTCTCCGAGGATCCGTACCCGGCAGCCGGCAGCGGGATCGTCGTGAAGCGGGGCCCGCGTGTAGCCTCGTCCGTCTCCGTGGGCCGTGCGCAGGAGGGGTATACGAAACAGACGACGGCGACCCGCATGTGGGCATTCGTCGTGCTGGGCGATGCGACAGTCTCTCCGAGCCGAGGCGCGACGACCGATGCCGCCTACCATGGGCACCGCGGCGGGCAGTCGTGGAATCAGACGGTCGTGCAGCCGTTCAGCGTCTACCTCGCGATCCCCTGCTCGGAACGCGTGAGCGCCAGTATGGCCCGGGATGCGGCGCAGGAGATGTTCCCGATATTCTGCCGTGCTCTCGTAGGCCACCCACTAGACTCGCAGCTCGACAACGGCGCCGACTTCCCCGTCTACTTCAAGCGACACGGGTTTGCCGACTACACGGGGCCCGTCTACTGGCATGAGTTCGAGTTTGAGATGATCTCGCAGCTCACCGACGCCGATACGGTGGGGCCGGACGACGACGTGGCGTTCCGTGACGCCGCACTGACACTTTCCCTGGACCTTGGGGGTACAGGGACCATAGAGGCGGACGTCGATCTCGACGACGTACCGCTCTAGCTACAACCGATCGGAGGTACATCGAAATGACTATGATTCGACAGCCGGACTCGACGTTTAGTCTGGTCAGCGCCGATCAGGCGATCGCGAACACCGCGCAGAAGGTCCTCCTGATCGGACAAAAGACGGCAGCCGGAGCGGCTACTACCAAGACGCTCCACACGGAAATCGGAAACGACGGCTACGAGGATCTGCAATTCGGATCCTCATCGCAGCTGGCCGAGATGGTCCGCGCCTTCAAGCGCATCTCGACCCGGTTGCGGGTGGACGCGATCTGTCTGGACGATGCCGCCGGGACGGCCGCCGACTTCCTGATCACCTTCACGGGTACGGCGACCGAGAACGGGACCTACTACATCGACGTCGGCTCGAAAGAGCAGCACGCGATCACGGTCCCCGTCGTCTCCGGCGATGCAGCCGCGGACGTAGCGGTCACGGCCGACGCGGCAATCGACCTCGACACGGATGCTCCATTCACGCCCGCGAATGCGGCTGGTGTCCTCACGCTGACGGCCGAGAACGACGGGACGGTCGCCAATACCCTGCCGGTAGGCATCCGAGGGACCGTGGCCGGGCTCACGGCCGTCGTCACTCTCGACTCCGCCGGCGCCACGGATCCGACGATCACGACCGAGGAGATCGTCGCGTTGATCACCACCACCCGGTATCAGGGCGTCGTGTGGCCCTTCCCGGCCGCTCCCGACGAGCTGACGGACATGCTCGAGGCCCGCTTCAACAGCGACAACGATGTGCTCGACGGTGTAGCGTTCACGTGCCATGTGGACTCGTACTCGAACCTCGTCGGCGGGAGCTACCTGGGAGGGTTGAACGAGAAGAGCCTCGTGCTGATCTGCTGCAAGGAAGAGGACGTGGACGCCTACATGGGCCCGTCGCAGCCCGAGGCCGCGTACGTGCAGGCGACCTACTTGGCGGCGATCCGCGCGCTGCGACTCACGACGGGCGCTTCGATCTCGCAGTACGTTACTACGCGGGCCTCGAAGGATCAGTACGGAGGGACGGCCCTATGCTCGCTGCCGTACTTCAATACGGTCTTGCCCGACATGCCGGACGTGGCGGTAGGGATGGGCTGGACCAACGACGAGATCGAGAACCTCCTCGCGGCCGGCGGCGCCGTAATGGGGGTGAACCAGAACGGAGACACGGCGCTGCTCGGCGAGATCGTCACGACGTACCTCACCGATCCGGCGGCGAATGCCGACGTCACCTGGACGTTCCTGAACTATCTCGATACGGCCTCGGCCGGACGTGAGTACATTTCGGTGAACGTACGCGGGCGGTTCGCGCAGAGTCGCCTCACGGCAGGGGCGCTGACCGATGGCCGCGACGTGGTCAACGTCGCAATGATCGAGCAGTACATGGACAAGCTCTATTTCGACCTGACGCAGTCGGACTACATGGTGGCTGAGGCCGGTGAGGATGCGCTCCGCTATTGGAAGAGGAACCGCACGGTGGAGCTGGATCTGGCTGCCGGGCTCGTGACGGTCGACGCCTACCTGCCGATCGTCGTTCAGGCACGGCGTTTCCAGGGAACGATTCACATTTCGTTCGATAACACTTAGGAGGCTAGGGGTACGATGGGGAAGATTCTGAGCGATGCGACGCTGACGGTCAACGATGACGTCATCGCGTACGTACCGGACACGCTGAAGGTCGCCCCCGGCCTCGGCGAGCGTACGGTCGTGGGGGCGAGCCTCGGCGGGGGGGCCCGGAAGCAGATGTACAGCGAGAACCCCGCGAACGCGTTCTCTCGCACGACGTTCGACATTCATACCACCACGGAGCATATCGAGAAGATCCGTGAGTGGGCGTTGAATGAGAACCGCAACGTCGTCGGCGTAACCGCACCCTCGAGCGAAGGCAACCTACAGCAGACGATGACGCAGTGTACGCTGACGAACGACTACGAGCTGGAGTTTGCGCCCGAAGGGAAGATCACGGCCGAGTTCATGGGCAATACGGCGGTCTAGCCGTAACAGGGGAGGAACGAGAGAGCCATGTCGGAAGAGCTGGACGGCAGGACGATGATCAAGGAGAGCCGGTACGTGCTCGAGAAACGCTTCAACTACGCCCGCGGCGGGCAGGAGGTCGAGGCCGAGTTCATCGTCCTCCACGCTCCGTCGTCGCGCCACGCGAAGCCATGCGGGCGGATCAAGCAAGCGTTCACCCGAGCCAGCATTGAGCATGCAGAGCGGGCGCGGGCAGCCGGCGGCGTCGTCGAGGTCGGAGAGGCCGAGGAGCCTTCGGGCGCCGAGATGATGATGGGGATCGCCGCCTCCCCGGTCGTCGAGTACGACGAGGTGCTCGAGACCGGGCGCCTGCTGTTCGAGCAGCCGGGCGTGGCGTTCGTCGAGGGCGAGGTGCCCATGAAGCGGTCCCATATCGATCGCATGACGTTCGCCGACTTCGAGGGCATGCTGGGCCAGTACGTGCGGGATTTTATCCTTCGATCTTCATCGCTGGAGACGAGGACAACGTCCTCGAAGGAATCGCGAACCTGATGGTCACCTTCGGCGGCGCACTCGGGTACACGGAGGCCCGCGAGATGCCGATCCCCGAGCTGATGCTCATGCACCGCGAGGCGAAGCGGATCCAGCAGGCGATTACCGAGCCGGGGGGTAAGTAGGCCGTGGCCGAGCAAGTCAAGTATACGTTCGTCGCTCTCGACCGCTTCTCGCGGGTCGCTAGCCGTGTCGATCGCCACGCAGCCGGCCTACAGCGCCGCATGGGGCGTCTGGGGCGCGCCGGGGCGATCGCCGGGCGGGCCCTCCGCGGCGTCGGCATGGCGGCCGTTACGGGCGTCACCGCGGGCCTCACGGCGGCGATCAGAACGGGCTCGGTCTTTCAGGACTCGATGGCCGATCTCCAGGCGATCACCGGGCTCTCGGGCGATAAGCTCGGCTATATGGAGCGACAGGCGCGGCGGCTCGGTAAGACGTCCCAGACGTCGGCTGCGGAGGTCAGCACAGGGTTCAAGACCGTAGCGTCACGGATGCAGGAGATCGCCCAGCAGCCCGAAGCGATCGCGAACGTCACCGAACAAATCCTGCTCTTGAAGAACGCGAGCGGGATCGACATGGCCGAGGCTACCGAAGCCGTCACGAAGGGCCTCGCTCAGTTCGGGGAGGAGTCCGACCAGGCGGCGCGCTTCGTCAACGTGCTGGCGGCCGGCGCGAAGATCGGCGCCTCGGAGGTCGGCGCTACGAGCCGCGCGCTAATCAAGGCGGGGGTCGCCGCACAGCTCTCGGGGATGTCGTTCGAAGAGACGACGGCCGCGGTCCAGGTGTTGGCGAAGGGCGGCCTCGTAGCCGAGAACGCGGGTACGTTGCTCAGTTCGACGCTCCTCAAGCTAGAGAAGTCGGGGATCAAGGCCGTTACGCCGTCGATCGTCGGCATGGCGACTGCGTTCGAGAACATCGCGGCGGCCGGGCTCAACTCGAAGCAGATGGCGGAATTGTTCGGCGAAGAGGCGATCAAGGCCGGCGGTACGTTGACGAACCTCGCCCCGTTGCTACGGGAGTTCACGCGGCGGATGACCGGCACGTCGGTCGCGCAGGAACAGGCAGCGATCCGCATGGCGACGTTCAGTGCCAGAGCACGCGCCCTGTGGGTCGTGATCCAAGACAAGCTCATTACCGCATTCCAACGAATGGAGAAGCCGCTTACGGGAACGATCACGAAGTTCGGGCAGTGGATCGACTCGATCCAGCCGTCCCAGGTCCAGGAGTTTGCGGATGCGATCGTCAACCTGGGGGCCTCGCTCGAGCCGATCGCCAAGCTCTCGGGGCAGATCCTCGGCGTCACGGGCGGGATTGCACGCGGCTTCAATTGGGCCGCGGACGTCTATTCCGGCTTCGGCGCGGCTTCGGCCGGCGCGGTGGCGCGAGGGATGAGCCCGCCGCCGTCTGGGAAGTGGCAAGGGCAGCTCGGCATTACCGTCGGGACCGAGAAGGGCGCGACCGCGGACGTCGGGCCGCTCTACCAGGCGGGCTCCGGATCGATGTTCGAGGACATCGACGTCGGCGTCTCGATGGCTGGGGGGCTGCCGTGAGATTCGAGGATCTGTTCGAGGGCCGGTGGAAGACGGCGCAGTTGTTCGTTCAGGCGGTCCAAGAGGCGGGCGGCCGTAAGGTCGCCTCGAAAGACTTCCCGGACTCCGATCTGCGGCTCGTCGAGGATCTCGGGCTTCGGCCATCTACGTTCACGTTCGACTGTGTGCTTGCGACGACGCACGACTCGGAGGGGAACGAGGAGACGAGCTACACGACGATGCGCGACGAGTTGCTGCGGGCGATCGACGATCCTGAGCCTGGCGATCTGGTACATCCGTGGCGTGGCACGCTACCGAACATGAAGATGCTCGACTACTCGTTCGGCGAGACCCTCGTCGCTATCGGGCGCCTCAACGTCACGCTGACCTTCACGGTCACGAACACCGACGGCCGGCCGATCCCGCGCGAGGCTACACGCGGGGACGTATCGACGGGCGTCGAGGCTATCGATACGCAGGCAGTCGCCGATATGGCGGCGGCAACGATCACCGAGCGGTTCACGCGTAACTTCACCACGATGAACGAGAAGATCGACGAGGTAGCCGAGAAGTTCCGGGTCGCCATGACCGCGGCGAACGTAAACGAGCTACGTATCGATGCGTTCGCCGATCGCCTCGCGCAGTTCTCCGCCGATACGACGCTACTCGTGAGCACGCCCCAAGCGACGGCCGACGGGATCCAAGGGCTCTACGCCTCGGCGCGTGGCCTCTACCAGACGCAGCGGGGGACGTTCGAGGCCATGCGCGAGTTCTTCGATTTCGGAGACGGGGATACCGAGATCGAGACCACTACGTCGGGACTCGCCGAGCGTCAAGAGAATCAGTTCGCCATGAACTCGGCCATGCAATCGATGGCGCTGGCGAGTGCGTACGAGGCGGCTGCGACAATCGAGTACGCGACGATCGACGAGCTAGACGAGGACGTAGCGATCCTGGAGGCGCAGTACCAGAAGCTCGCCGACTCGGACATGATCAGTGCCGATCTCCTCGAGACGCTCTCGGACCTACGCGAGCGGGCGCGGAAGTACTTCGACGCCCAGCGCCTCACGGCCCCGCGGATCGTCACCGTGCGAACGTTCGTTACTTCGATCGATCTGCTCGCGTACCGCTACTACGGCAGCTCGGAGGAAGCGGACGTGATCGGCGACCTGAACGAGATCGTAGACCCGGCCTTCGTCGAGGGCGACGTGGAGGTACTGACGGCGTGAGCATCACGGTCGAAGTCAACGGCGTCCTCTACGACCGCATCGTCTCTGCGACGGTCACCGAGCGGCTCGACGTGCTGTCGAACAGCTTCTCGTTCGAGGCCGTGGGTGATGCCGTGTACCCGCTGCCGTTCGCGATCGATGACGAGTGCCGCATGTACGTTGACGACGAGTTGGTATTGACCGGCTACATCGAGCTTGTCAACGTGGACGGGAACAAAGACAACCACAGCGTCACGTTCGCGGGGCGCGACCGTACGGCGGATCTCCTCGACTCGGAGCTTGGGGTGATCCACGATCTCGACGGTACGCTCTCGCTCAAGCGGATCGCAGAGCTGGTGATCGCGCACCTCGCACCGAACGCGACCGCCGACGAGCGGCTACAGGTCATCGACAACGTCTCGCCGCCGTTCTTCAACCCCGCCGAGGACAAGATCACCCCCGAGCCGGGCGTCGGGGCGATGGAGTTCCTCGAGAGGCTCGCGCGGAAGCGGGCGGTTATGCTCGGATCGGATGAGCGTGGGGACGTCGTGATCCTCGATCCCTCAGGCCAGAACATCGAGGCGTGGGTACACCAGCGCAAGGACTCGCTCGACAACAACGTGCGCGCGTACGCGATGTCGTACGACGCGACGGGGCTGTTCAACAGGTACCTATCGCAGTCGCAAGGGAATCCGAACGCGATGAACCTCTCCGGGCTGTTCTCGGTCGAGGCTATGGTCGATCAGTCCGGCGAGGTGCGGGACGTCTCCGTACGCGAGGGCCGGCAGCGCGTACTCGTCTCCGAGTCGGCGTTCTCGGATCCCCAGAACGCGCAGCGGGCCCGGTGGGAGCGGAACGTACGTCGCGCACGCGGGCGTAGGTTCACAGCCACCGTAGCCGGCTACCAGAATCAGGCCGGGCAGCGGTGGCGGACGAACACACTGCCGTGGGTCATCAGCGAGGCCGCAGGGATCAATACGCGGATGCTCGTCTCGACCGTCACGGCCGGCTATGGGCTAGGCGATGGCGAGCAAACGCAACTGACGTTCGTCGAGGCTGACGCCTATACGCTCGATCTCGCCGAGCCTACGGTTGAGGAGAAGGTCACAGGGGGGCTCGGTGGGCTCTTTGGCTAACAAGGTGCGGAGCCTCATCCGCTGGGCCGTCGTCACAGCGGCGGGTCTCGATACGGAGACTTTCCCAGTGCAGCATTGCGCCTATATGGGGAAAGACGCGACCGGTGTCACGTGGTTCCCGTATGGCTATCACGCGAATATGTTGGCTGGTGCGCCGACCGTGATGGCCGCCATCCAGGGTCTACCCGAGGATCGCGTCCTTTTTGGGGGCTCGCCATTTCATCGTGGCGCTACTGTTGGACCTCTCCGGGAAGGCGAGGTCATGATGTACCAGCCTGGTACCTCGGCTCGTCTCCATTTCCAGGAGGGCGGCGACATAGAGATGCGGACGGATGAAGCGGGAGCCATGATGGCTCTACAATCCCAAGGCGACGTAGCGATCGCTGCCAACGACGAGCTTCTCGTTACTGGATTCACGAAGGCGACGCTCTGGGGGTGGCAATCGGTGTTGATTGTGACCGGTGGTACGATCACTATGGGTTGTAACGTACTCGATATCAACAACACCGGACTCGCCGATATTCAGGGAGCCGCGACTGTTAACGGCACGCTGACCGCCGCGGCTGTCTTCATGGTCAACGGGGACAACTTCATGAACCATACCCATGGTAGCGGCCCCCCGGTGGATCCTTGATATGGCTGGCATTGATATTATCTTGGCGCCCAACGCGGACGGTATGCTCGACATGCAGATCGGCGACGACGGGGACTTCGTCAACGGCGATCAGTTCGATACGGCGATCGCGGTACTCCTGTTCACCGACCGTCGTGCGACGGCTGCGGAGGTGGCGTTGCCGGAACGGCGGCGCGGGTGGGTAGGGAACGAAGAGACGCCCGGCTACGACATGGGATCGCGACTGTGGCTACTCGACCAAGAGCGGGCGACGCGAGAGGTGGCGAACTTGGCGAGCGACTATTGCCGCGAAGCGCTGCGCGTGCTCGTCGAGGATGGCTACGCGCTGGCGGTCTCGGCCGAGGCTCACTATACCGGGACGACGCTCGAATGTGAAGTCGAGATCACCCGGCCCGATGGCGAGGTAGAGAAGCGCCTCGTCGATCTATGGGATAACACCGGAGGACGGGACTATGGCGATTGAGACCCCTACGCGTGCGGAGGTGGTGGCCCGCATGCAGACGGACGTCTCTCGCGAGGTGCCCGGCTCTAATCCCCGGCTCCGTGGCTCGTGGATCTGGGGCGTCGTCGTGGGATGCGGCCGGCGCGTCTATGCGTTCTACTACTATCTGACGCGCGTCTCGCTGATGTTCTTCCCGGACACCGCAACCGGCGCGTGGGCTCGACGCTGGGGTGCCATCTGGGGGCAGACACTCAACGCAGCCACCCGGGCCACGGGTATAGTCGTCTTCAACGCCTCGAACTCTGAGTATCTGGCCGTCACCGACAATCAAGCGTCGACGAGCGATGGCAAGGTCTACCAGCAGTGGGGCGTTGCTGCGCGTACCGGGAACGTAATGACCGTGACGATCACGAGCGTCGGCACACTCGCGACCGCCACGACTACGGCCGGCGACCACGGCCTCTCCTCGGACGTCTCGGTTCTGATTGCGAACGCAAATCAGGGTGCCTACAACGGCACGTTCACGATTACGGTCACCGCGGCCGACGAGTTTCAGTATACGATGGCGAGCGATCCGGTATCTCCGGCGACCGGTACGATCACGGCAACGTGGGCAATTCTCACGTTTCCGTGCCGCTCGGTCCTGACCGGCGCCGATCAGAACCAAGTCGCCGATACTCAGCTCACGCTCGGCTCGCCCGTGCCCGATGTCGACAGCATAGGCCGCGTGACATTGGACGCCTTAGCCGGGGGAGCCGACCAGGAGACGGATCCAGCGCTCAAGGTTCGCTACCTGTTCGCGATCCGGAACCCGATCTCGCAGTTCAACGTCGCTGCGATCGTGTTGGCCGCGAAGTCCATTACGGGGGTTACACGCGTCTGGGTACGCGAGGCGACGCCCGCAACCGGGCAAGTCACGGTCCACTTCATGCGCGATCTCGACGATGACAATGGGATCCCGACCGGCTCGGAGCTGACGGACGTCGATGGTGCAGTCCAGGCGATCCGCCCGGCCAACACCGACCCGACGGACGTGATCATCGCGGCGCCTGAGGCCGTACCGTCTGTCTACACGTTCGACGCGCTTTCGCCGAATACGGCGACCATGCAGGCGGCGATCGAGGCGAACCTCGAGCAGTTCTATCGCGAGGAGACAGAGGTGGACGACGGCGTCGTAGTCGAGGGCGATATCCCCGAGGAGGCGTACGTGGCGACCATCTACAACACAATCGACCCGGTGACGGGCGAGACCGTGCAGTCGTTCACGCTCTCGGCCCCGGCGGGAGATATTACGGTCACCGCCGGTAAGATCGGAACCCTCAGCACGGTGACGTTCCCGTGACGCGCCCGGTACGGACACACGACGAGCAGACGGCCGCGCTGGCGCGCTACATGCCGCTCGGGAAGATCTGGCGAGCATTCCGGGCTACCGGGACTACGAGCCGCGCGTTCATCGCGGGACTGGCCCTCGAGATGGTCCGTATCGACGAGACGATCCGACGGCTCGAGGCCGAGGTATTGCCAGACCAGACCGAGGCGTACATCGCCGAGTGGGAACGGGCCGTCGGGATCCCGGATGAGTACGGGTGCCTCAAGGGCCTCGGAAGCGTCGCCAATCGTCGCCGCGACGTGCTGATCAAGCTCGCCTCGATGGGACTCCAGACCGCCGCCGACTTCGTAGCTCTCGCCAAGCAATTCGGGATCGTCGTGTCGATTAAGGGCGGCGCCTACTACTCGACGACCCTGCTGGCAAACGAGCCGACGATCGTATTCGCAGACGATCGTACGGCGCGGCATACGATCGTGGTCGAGTACGGCACCGACGAAGGGAACGTATTCCCGTTCGTCGATAGGTTCCCGATCCCATTCGGCAGTACTAATCTGGCGCTCTTGCAATGCATCTTCGAGCGGACCAAGCCCGCCACGTGTGACGTCATCTTCCGCCGCAACGTGGGCGCGTAAGGAGGAACGACCATGCTGGACCTCAACGACAAAGTAGACTCTGTAGACGAGCTCCCGGCGGAAGAGTGGAACAATCAAGAAAGCGAGATGCTCTATGTGATCACGGAGACCGGGCAGACGCCCGCGGCCTCGCCTCCCGATCCCGACCAGCACCAGCTCGGGAAGGCCATCGCAAACTACGTATCCCGGGCCGTGTACGGCACGGAATCCGGCTCGGATGGTACAGCGTACATCCTAACCCCGCCCGGCGCGTTCCAGAAGGCGACGGCCTACTGGCTAGGGATGATCGTCGTATTCAAGCCGAACTACTCGAACACGATCGGCAACCCGACGGTCAACTACAACAGCCTCGGCGCCAAGAATATCCGCCGCATGGAAGGCGGGTTCCTCCAGCCCGGGGACCTTCAGGCGGGCGTGTACCACCGGCTCATCTACCAGGGCACGAACTTCCGGCTCCTCGATCCCCGGTTCCATTCGCAGCCGCGGGGCTACATCGATGGCTTTCTTCATTCGAGAGAATCCGCGATCAGCGTCAACGTCGCCAGCGGCGGGCGTTGCATGGCAAGCGACGGAACGGTGATGATGTATAACGAAGCGGAGATGACGAAGGAGATCGACGCCGCGTGGTCCGCGGGTGATGATGCTGGGGGCTATCCGTCGACGCTCGACCTCGGCGCAGGCGCGGGCGTCTTGATGCCGAATCTGTGGTACCGCTTCTTCGCGCTCTGGGAGGATGACGACGGCGAGGATGTCGATTACGGCTGGGACTCGGTCGCAAACTCAGATGCGTCGGCGCTACTTGCCGATGCGACCGACTACAACCGCTACCGACAGATCGGCTGGCACCGGACGGGCGGCGCTACGACTATCCGACACTATCACCAGGACCCGGACAACCCGAACTACATCCTGTGGGATGTGCCGGAGGCCGATCTCACGAATCAAGCGGCTACGGTCGGGAGTCGAGGTGTACGCACGATCACGGCACCTCCGTACTGTCGCGCCGACATCTCGGTTACTATGAGCGCTTCGGGTGCGACGTATCAATTCGTCGGACTGATTACGGCGATCGCGCAGACGGCGACGACCCCGGCGGGCGGTGCGCACAACATCAGTATCGCCCGTGATGATTCCGATCTCTCTGCCTCGGCCACGCGCCTCGTCGTCAACGTCGGCGCAAACTCGACGATTGGCGAGGAGTTCGACGCCGCTGGTGTTGCGATTTGGCTCAATACACTCGGCTACTACTACAACCGAGGGAAGGCGTAGGAGGCACTAGATGGCCGCCGAGGAAGCGCTACTGACTGCGATCAAGGATTCTGCCACTCGTCAAGAGGCTGGCACCGATAAGATGCTGATCGCGGTCGGCGAGGTCTCGACGGATGTACGTGGACTGGCAACCGCGATCGCCAAAGGGTTCGCACAACAGCCATCACAACAGCGCGCTAACGGCCCCGGAACGTGGCCCCTGCTCTTCGCGGTTGGCACTCTATTCGTCGCCATGCTCTCTCCGGTCTACATCATGGTCTCGGCCGTCTCCGAACAGGTCGACGCCATGGATGCTCGTATGATTCAGGATGACGTTCGCGAAATCGAAGACAAGGAGGACGCGGCGCGGCGGGGCGAGCGGTTTACCGAGGTCGAGACACAATTCGATTGCTCTGGTGCTCGAATCACTCGAGAGCACGAGTTTCAGGATCAGCTGATCGAGTGGGGCCGTATGTGGCGGAACGATCACGATCGCGATGCGTTGGTCCGTTCCCGCGCGGCGGTCGACGACCTACGTAGGCAGCTTCATGATCTGGAACACAGAGGGGAATAACATGTACGACGACGGCAGACCTACGATTCCGATTGCCGTGATTGCGATCGCTGTGTACCTGATGCTGATGGTTTTGGCGGTAACCTCCGACGCGGTGCCCGACTGCACGGCGCCGAGCGTCGGAACGGTCGAGTTGGGCCCGGTCGACGAGTTCACGAGCGGCCTCTACGAGTGCGAGGAGGGAGGCGATCCGGCGAGTACAGATTGGATCGACGTCCCGAATACCGTCACCGTCCGGCAGGTTCTCGACGTCGACTTCACGGCCGACGGCGCTGCGATTACCGTACGGTACGGCGGCGAGTACTGGATGGATGTGCCAACCGACGGCGGCGGGAACGCGTTGAACCTGAAGTTCTGGGCCGGACAAGACGAAGAGCCAGCGGCCGAGGGGGACGTCGCTCTCTATACCGCCCCCGGCTCGAAGTTCTACGGGCTCGGCGGCTACCTGACCCGCTCTCTCGACCAGCCTCTCGTTCGCACATCCGTCTCCCATGCGCTCGGCAACGTTTGGATCGCCGACGGCGTGGCCCCCTGCGGTACCGGCACGGACGACGAGGCCGGGTACATCGGAGGCAATACCGGGGGGTCGTGTGCGGCTGGTAACGAAGAGTACAATTGGACGCTCGTCTACACGACGGAGAGGAACAACCCGGGGGCGGCGAACGAGGATACGACCTGGGATTTCCCGGCCGGCACCGATACGACGATCGTCTGTGCGGTGGCGGGCGGGACTCCGAACACTGCGAATTGTAACAACGTCGTCGGGGGCCTCACCGACGTCGGCTCTTATACGGCTGCCTCGAGCCCGTTCGGCACGTTCGACCAAGGCGGGAACGTCTGGGAATGGCTCGAGACGATCGACGACGCCAACCGATACACACGCGGCGGCTCGTACTCGGTACCCGCTGGGAATGCAGACGAGGTCATCCGCAGCTCGGTTGTCGCCACCTCCGAGGCCGGCATCCGGGGGTTCCGCGTGGCGGCCCCGTACGGGACGGAGGATTACGTAGCGTGGACTCCGGTTGGCGCCCCGGCGATGTCGGAGAACCCATACGGGGAGGTCGACTACTCGTATCTGATCGGCACCTACGAAGTGACGAATACCGAGTACACGGAGCTTCTGAACGCGGTGGCCGCCACCGATACGAACGTGCTCTACAACACCTCGATGGGCTCGGGCGAGGGCGGGATCGACCGTAGCGGGGCCCCCGGTAGCTACACGTACGCGGTGGCCGGAGGTGAAGGAGATCGCCCGGTCAACTTCGTCTCGTTCTGGGATGCCACGAGATTCGCCAATTGGCTGCACAACGACAAGCCGTCGGGCGCGCAGAGTACGGCGACGACCGAGGACGGGGCCTATACACTCGCCGCCGGTTGCGACCTCGACAACACGTGCACGCGTAATGCCGCGGCGCTCGTCTGGGTCACCAGTGAGGACGAGTGGTATAAGGCGGCCTATTACGAGGCGGGCGACGATAACAACCTCGACGAGAGCCTCTCGGCCGTCGCGACGGACTTCTTGGTCGTGTACCGCACGGGCGCCGAGGCGGGACATGCGTACGTCGTCTCGATCGTAGACCACGGGGCCGATCAGTTCGGTCTCACGCTCGATACCCGCCAGCTGGCACCGCTGTACACGAACGACAATGAGGCATTCCCGCTCACGTGGCGTGCGATCGTAGCCGGCTCGAGCTACAACCCCAGCACGTCGGGCGACGTGTGTGTGGAGTCGAACGAGGACCTGCTCGCTACGCTCGGACACGGCGGCTACGTGGGCGCGTACCTGCGCGGGTGCCCCACGATCGACGGCACGGAGTGCGATACGAACGTGCGGAAGATATCGGCCTCGGTCGACGATACAGACTGCTCGGGCGGGGTAGCGACCGGCCGCGCCTCGTTCTGGTTCGAAGAGCCTCTCGCGGGAGACTATCCGGATAACTGGGATTTCACGATCGAGCCCCTCGGAGTCGAGCCCGGTGACGAGTTTCATCTACTGATCCCGGCGCGAATCTGGATCGCGAACGAGCGCGTCGATGGCGAAGGGAAGCTCGTATTCAAGGGCGACGTTACGCTGCGCGGCGTCCAGCTATGCGGGATGGGCGAGGTGTGGTTCGACGGGGCGAATGCGACGATCAGCGACACCCATACCTGCGCGTGTGGCATCGACGGTGCGCCGTGCATGAAGTTCCACAATATGCAGCGGATCGACATGGCCTCGTCGTCGTTCGTGGGCGGCCCGGAGCTAGAGGATAGCGGGCACGTTGAGATCCAGAACCTACTCGGCCGGGCTCATTTTCAGCGGGTCGTATCGCGTTACTACGGCGACGATGCGTGGAGCGTAACCGGCACAGCCTCGACCGGACGTGGGTACTTCTACGACATCACGTGCGAGCGGAAGGGGATCGGAGACGGCATCCGTACGATCGACTGCTTCGAGGTCGACGACGACGCATGGCTCGGCGGCTGGATCTATGATCTCTTCACCACAGACCCGATACAGCAGGAGGTCGGCCATATCCTGAAATCCGAGACGCACCCGCTGGTCGTGAACGGTCTCTTCATCTTCGGTCTTGCTGGCGTTCTCGGCGGCGGGGGCGAAGGCGGGGGGATTACCCGCGAGGGTGTAGGCGATCAGGTCTACACGAGCAACGTATGGGGGCGCCGCGTATATTCCTTGCGGCTCTCGGCCGTGACGAACAGCTTCACCGGCTCGTATACCTCGGGGTGTGACTTCCGAGACAGCACGTTTGAAGTTGGCAACGGGGCCTCCTGGAACAGCGATGCGACGCCCGTAACCGTCGAGTACTGCTATTTCGAGAACACCTCGATCGACGAAGAGAAGTTCATCCACGCCAACGACGCGACCGGGAGCGCGCGAGTGCGCGGGAACGTGTTCGCGAACACCACGACAACGGCCACCGATGCGAATAGCTCGGTCATCATGATCGCGCTCGACGGGGACCCAGCGACTCAGGTCGAGGTTGTCGAGAACGCGATCGTCTGGGACGAGGGCGAGACCACGGGCTTCGACCATGGTATCGGCAGCGACGAGGGCGCACAGGACGACACGGTAATACTGGGCGGCAATCTCGTCGACGGTCTCGTGACTATCGACGCGGGCGTGACGGCTGCCCTCTTCGGGGTCCCGGCGCCGGTGCTGGTGTTCACGACCGTACCGGACGGGATGAACAATTGCGCGGGTCGGGGCGATGCCACGGATGGCGGGGCCACGTTCGAGAGGGTCGAGAACCACGGTGGCTACCCGGTGCGGCCGCTCATGATGGGGCCCATGCGCAGGGCCGATGCGGATGGGGGGCGGCAGGATGCGCCGCGGGATACTTGGAGCGATGAGTTGAACTGCGGCGCGCGTAGCGGGCACGGCGGGGCGGGGATCGGACCCGGGCACTCGTGGGGGTGGATGAAGGCGGGCCTCCCTGAGCCGAAACCGAGCTTCAAGGGAACGGCACGGCGGGGGCGCTAATGGGCCGGCATACACAATGGGGGAACGACACCGAACGCCAGATAATCGTGATGTGGAAACAGATCGCTGTGATGTGGACAATTATTGGAATCCTCATATTGGTCGGTCTTGCGAAGATCGCGTCAGGAGCCCCCGGAGAGTGCTTCATTGTTTCGCTCGGAGATCTCCAGAACGCGACGAAGTGCGACAACGCGTCCGGTGCAACTGATGCATGGGATGCTGCAGTCGACTGGATCATCGCAGCCGACCCCCCGCCAGCGCTGGTGTACGCAGGCGGCGACCTGGTTCACGGCAACGACTTTCATGGCGACGGTGCGGACTGTTACTGTCAGTCCAGGGTGCCGGATCCGCCAGAGGTGTGCGGCGACTTCACCAGCCCCTATCATGAAGCCGACTGGCCAGATCCGTACGATGACCCGCAGTCGTGCGTGGTGTGCAATACGGCCCGTGCAGTCGAATGCGAACTCGGCGTCGCCGGCATCTTCTGCGAGTACGAGCGGGCGCGCACCTGGTTCGAGCGCCTTGACGCTGACGCTGACGCGTACCCCGTGATCTTTGGCGCCGGGAACCACGACATGAACGGGGCAGCCGGCTCGACAAATCAATGCTGGATGGATTGTGTCGACTTCAACACGTATTTCGGCCCTGGCAAGGCGACCGTCAACGCGATCGATCTCAATACGATCACCCCCTCGATAGCGTGTGCCGGGGCCGCCGACGGCATCAGCTCCCAGTGCATGTCGCAGGCGCTCACGTTCGACTGCGGTGGGATCGCGATGCGGTGGATCGAGGTCGCCTTCAACTCGATCCAGGACGACTACGTGCCGGGTACGCCCAGCGGCCAGATCCTCCCCTCCGTGCTCGAGTGGGCGCAGGCGGATCTCGTAGCACACGAGGGGAAGCCGACAATCCTCAGCTCCCACATGTGCATTCGCGAGGACTGTACCGATCCGTACGCGGCCGACTACGACGGCTCGTGGTGTACGAACTCGGGTTCGTTCTCTGGCGGCTGGGTAGGGTTCGAGTTCTTCGACGTACTGGCCGTCAACCCGTGGGTTCTCGTCGCCGGCTGGTGTGGGCACATCCGCAACAACCACCACAAGATAACGACGGTCCCATCCGGTAAGCGTCAGCTGGGGACGGCCTACGATATGTCTTTCCAGCAGGGCGACGGCTTCGGCCCCAATAGTCCGCTCGTCTGGGCGGTAACCGCGAACGGAGGTGCTGGGACGATCCAGGTCGTTCACATTGACGCCGTACGCGGTACGATCTCGAGCCGTGCGTACTCGCCGTACGCGAGGAGCCTCTACCTGGGGACGTCGAACTTCCGGTACAACGACATGCGCACGTCCCCGGCGATGGCGGTCGACTGGACCGAGTCGATCCCGATGTGCGAGGACCGCGGTCGGTTCACGATCCCGGAGGGCATCTGCACGGGGCAGGCGCCCGCCGATTGTAACTGCAAGAATCCACGATAGAGGAGCTGGCCATGTTCGAACAGATTCTCGAGATCCTGAGTAACCCGGTGGTCTTTGTACCGCTCGGGTTGGCGCTGGTCGCCGGCATCGACCGCCTGGTACAGAAGACCGACGCCGAGTGGGATAACAAGGTCTGGTTCAAGTTCGTCCGCAAACCCCTTGCCGCGTGGCTCGGCAAGAAGAACCCGAAGCCGTGAGCGCCGTCTATGTCGCTCTCGGGTGTATCTCAGCTGTCGCCCTCGTGGTTATTGGACTACGAATGTCGCGGCGCGGAGGTGAGAAATATGGGGCAACCCGTGAACGAGCTGACTCGCTTGCCGAGAGTGCCGAGAGGAAGGCCCGCGCCGATCGGATTCGAGCGGAGCCGATTCCGGATGATCCTGCTGATGCTTGGGGCCGTCATACTCGCCGCCGCCGTGTGGTCCGGGTGTCCGAAGAGCCCGAGGCCGATTGATCCGCCGCCACCGTGCCCGGCTCCGTCGCCCGCAGCGCTCGAGGAGTTTGCGACGGCTCAGGTAGATCGTCCTCACTTTAAGGTGTGGATGGGCCGGCTATTCCTGTACTGCAAGTCGATGGACGCGCTATCCGGGAACGAGCCCTAGCCGGGGCCGAATGTGCCGTCGTGTAGCGCGCGCTGCGACTCTAGGCAGCGTAGGATCTTATCGAGCGTAGAGCCAATCAAGTCGAGCCGCTCGCAGATCTCGGCGCCGACTTGCCATGGGTGCATATCCGCTACCTGTCCCATTTTGTGGTACTCATTCGCGATCCCGTTCATATCTTCAGGCGTCATCACGTGTTCTGCACCTCGATGCGGTGTCGGCTGTCGCTGCCGATCCCGCGGTTTGTGACGATGATCACCGCCTCGTCGTACGGATCCATCGCCCGCATGAAGTAGTCGTGTGCGCTGCGGCTGTTTACTACCGCCCACCTCATTAGATTAGTCGTACGGCCTCGTAGCCACCCGAGGCCCGTACCCGGGGCTATACACCCGAGTAGGTCGTCTATCGTATTGCCGATGTGAATCTTGATCTCGTCGCGCTCTAGTACGCCGCAGACCTCCCAGGTAGCGTAGTCACCCTGGTTGTAGTGGCAGGGACGGAGGGGGTAGGTTCCGCACGGGATACAGGAGATGAAGCGCTCGTTATCGATCCACGGACGCTCGACCGTGTAGCACTCGAATGCTTTATCCCAAGAGACGCCTACCGTGAGATCGCCGAACGTGCCGTGCGGCGTGTGAC
This sequence comes from Candidatus Eiseniibacteriota bacterium, assembly GCA_030639555.1. GTDB lineage: Bacteria > Joyebacterota > Joyebacteria > Joyebacterales > Joyebacteraceae > JALGZG01. The sequence goes on from DAOWCM010000002.1 coordinate 18,886, forward strand.
CCCAACGTCTTAGCGTAACGATCATCGTCGCCCCGTCTTTCGCTCGCGCGCACGGAGCGCGCTCTCGAGCATCGATTCGAGGCCGCGTACGACGGCTCGCGCGTGCCTCCGCGCCTCCTCAAAATTCTCGGCCACTCGGGCATCGGCCCAACTCTCGAACGCGGGATACTTCGTACACGGCGTCCAGCTACGGTTATAGAGCCGAAGAGACACGGGACAGTACGAGCACTGCGAACCGCCGCGCTTCTGCTGTCGCTGAGTAGCAGAGCGACAGAGCGGGCAAGGGGCGTCGTTGCCGGCTTGTTTGTGGCGAGCGGTCGCGTTCCAATCTTTGATGGTGCGACGGATCGCGATCTCCTGCGCCCGCGTGATGATCGGCATCGGTCGTGCGCGCGTCATCTACTCCTCCCCCTCCCCGCCGGCTGGGGCGGGTTAGGTCAGCCACGGGGGTGGCTCACTCGGTGTCCACTTGAATAAACACATCTCTCGTGTATGTCATCGGCATAAACCACGGATCCTCGCTGGTCGAACCGCAGCCGGGACTGAGCAGATCGTCCTCCGGATCGTACATCCCGCACCACCCGACCCAGAGATCCAGTGCCGAGGCATCAGGAGTCTCGCTCATCTTGATCGGCAGATTGACGAGATCCGCAAATGTGACCGAGAACGTGGCTTCGTCGAGTAGGTCCTCTGACGAAAGACCGTCCAGAATCACCATGTAATCCTCCCTGGTAGGGGCGCCGCCTACCCTGTAGGCTTCGCACTCCCAGTCCGCGGGAACATTGGCAGAGATCCAGTCGGAGCAGTCGAAGCGATTGTAATAATCGGTATCGTCCAGGGCTGATATCGTTATGCCTAAATCGTGGTTCTCCCCAAGGGCCCTCGTGTAGACCGTCATCCTGATTTTGGCGATGCCATCCTCAGGCCAGGTACCATGTGGCGGCATCCAGGCTTGTACTGATATGTCCTTCGTGTTACCAGCCGAGATACCATGGCCGTGCTCCAAGGACGTCATCAAAAATGCTGCATGGTTGCCTATTTCTACACACTCCTTTGCGTTCCCACAGGCCGCCTTGGATCCATCTGCGCACTGAGCACCTGGGCTTTGTGTTTCATTGAACATTCCTTGGAAGATCGAGTAATCGGACGCCTCGACCTTACCAATGCAGTCGTGGTTAGCCTGATCGTCGTAGTCGGCATGTTTCCTGCCAAGGTTGAATGTGGCCTTGAAGGTAGAGAAGTCGGTCGGACCGACTTTGCCGACGTTATCGAAGTTGGCATCGCAGGCATTGCCGTATCCGTCGCTGTCGCTGTCCCCCTGTTCCCAGTTGAAGTCGTCGGGACAGTTATCGCTGACGTCATCGTTCGGGTCATCCTCGACCCACGTAATGGTGGCGCTGGGATCATGGAAAGAATCCCCGTCTGTGTCGCCCAGATAGAAATCGGCCTGGACTATAGTAACGCCCAGTGCCAGCAGAATGGCGCATGCTAGTGCAATCACGTTATACCTCATGGTGTGTTACTCCTTGTTGTTGGTGGTGTCTTCGTCCCCCAGTGCGCAAATCTCTTGGGCCAACGTGATCATGTCGTCCTCGTCGAGCCACTTGGAGTTTGCAACATAGGCCGCACACCTCTCCTTCATCTCCCGGCGGGCGGTGGCGAGGGCGGCTTGGTGGTCGGTGTATTTGACACAACTACCGTTTCGATGCGGCTCCATTCTGGCATAATGATCGCCATCGTATTCCAGTCTGTACCGCTGGATGTCAGCCATCCCTGTTCCCCTCTGCCATGATGGCGTCGATGGCGGTTGTTATCTCATCGATGCGCATCTTGACTTGGCGGTCGCCCTCTGCCGAGCCGGTGCCGTACATCGTGGGGCATAAACCATCTGGAACCTCGGTAGCCCACGGTGGCACGAACTGATGTAGGTAGTGCGCACGGTTGAACCACCGCTCCCCATCCTTCTTGGCCACCGCCAGCTTCTTTTCCAGTTCTGCCGACTGCATCATCGATAGCACTATTATACCGCTCGCGTAGCGCAGATTGTTTTGCGCCTCTTCACGGTCCATGGCATCGATTCCATCGCTAGTGAGCTCGCAGAGGTTTTTTACTGTGACGAGCTTCTGCTGCGCTGTCGCAAGTTCTCCGCTGAGCCGTTCGATCTCGGCGCATCCTTCAGGGTTTCTCGCTTGGCGATAGACGATCTCGGTTTCTCCCCAGTCGTCTTCGCCAACCGCATCACGGGCGCTTGCCTCCACTTGCTCGTGTGTCTCGAATGGTCCACACCAGCCCTCGTCCGGGTATTCGGAGTACGCCCACCACCAGGGATCCGATGCACAGCGTTCGCGGAGGCGGGCGTTCTCCTCTAGAACACGTTGGTGTTCCGCAATCCCTACCCACTGGCCGCTTCCAGAGTGTTCACCCATGGCCGCGTTCCTCGTTGTGGTTCTCGACGAACTCCTCGATCGCCCGCGCCGCCTCGTGCCCGTCGACCGGATCGCCGAGGTTGATCTCGATCTGATCGCCGTTCGGCAGATCGAGGATCTGCTCGTAGTGGAAGTACGACAGCGCCGTCTCGGCCCGTTCGGCCCGCGCCCGGCATAGGTCAAACTGCACCTGAAGACGGCCGAGCCGCCTTTGTAGATCCAGCAGTCGCCCCACTGTGCCATCGGTGTCAATCGGCATCTCAGAGCTTCTCCAGATTCTTGAGGCATGCGCGGGCCTCGGTCTCGAAGGTCTGTAGACGGGCGATCTCCTCGCCCGGGTCCCCAGTGCCGTGTTTGCCGTTCTTGTCGTGGTCGAAGACCAAGGTGCAGGTGTCGCAGATAATGATCTCGCACACTCGGCACCGAGACGCCTCAAGCCCCCACGGCCTACCGTCTAAAGTGGCGAGGTTCAGTAGTTCTCCTCCACACGATCCGCACAGTCCGAACTCGGCCTGGATCATCCGAGGGGCGCTGTCGCTATTCGTCGCCATCGTTTGTCTCCCCTTTTTCGGCGCCCTGGATCGCGCCGTCCTCGATGATCACCGAGCACTCGTCGCCGTGTCCTACCCGTTCGATCCACACCTGCCCGCCGGCCTCCTGTGCCATCTCGCAGATCAGCGAGAGGTTCCCTTCGTCCAGTAGCGAGCCGTCGCGGATCAGCAGGATCTTGAGCTTCGGATTCAGGGCGAATCCCATGGCGACACTCACGCGCATGCGCCCCGACTGTGACGCCTGCTCGAGCGGGAAGCCCTCGAACGTGACGCCTACGTCCGAGACGCCGAGCCCCTCGATCGGGAAATCGGCCTCGGATATGGCCGCCGCCTTCTTCTGATCGATCTCCGCGATGATCTCCGAGGCCCCACTCGCCGCGATAACGGCCGCGTCGAATTGCCCCTCGGTGATCGTCCGCTCGCGGTTGTCGCGCACCTCCTGGTTCGTCTTCTCGATCCCCCGCATGGTATCGATCAGTGTCTCGGTATCGGGATACGGCAGTGCCCGACGCTCGCGCTGGAGATCGCCTAGTAGGTTCTTGGCGGTGTGTAGGGTCTCGGTAAGCTTCGTCAGCGCGTCTTGCATGCTCTTGATCTGGTTCTCAAGTTCGGCTTTCTTCAGGCAGAGATCGCCGACACGTGCGTCCGTCGCCTGCTCCCGGCTCTCTAGCTTCTGGTAAGCGCGCTCGTGCGCGCGAGCCTCCTCGATCTGCGTCGCCAACGCGCCCACCGATAGCTCTTCTTCCGGGACCCCATCATGCGTCGGCATCGCTTCGACGACCGCTCGTAGCCGCCTTACCTCGGCGTTGAGCGCGGTGCGGCGCGCGTATACCTCGGCCCGCTCCGCGTCCAGCGCCGTCGTATCCAGCCCGGCGACCGACTTGAGCGTCTCGAGCTGCTCGGCCGGCTTCATGCGCGCGAACGCCGCCGGGTCGAACGTGAGCTCGCCGATCAGGCTATCGAGGAGTGCCTGAGGCGAGCGGTGCGTGAGCCCCTCGGGATTCTCGACGGTCACCGTGCCGCCGCCCGATTCGGTGAACGTCCTGGTGACGACGAACTTCCCGAGGTCTACCCGTACCCGGCCCCGCTTGGCGCCTCGCCGTAGCGGCTCCTCGGGCATCAACGCTTTGCCGCCCAGCGCGTAGGCGATCGAGTCGACCACCGAGCTTTTGCCGGCATCGTTGTCGCCGCCCACCACGATGACACCCGCGCCGTCCGGGCGGATCTTGACGGCCGACAGCCGCTTCACGTTCTCGGCCAGTAGCTCTATGACGTGCAGCTCTTCCATGGTCTCGTTCTCCCTCTGGTGCGCGGGGTTATGCCCGCGGTAAGCCCGCCGCCCGCTTCCGCCACTCTGCGAACAGCAAATCGGCGCCCTCGACCGCAGAGATCACGGACTGATCGGCTGCGATGTACGCCGCCATCGATCCCCCGAGCGCGTTCATCGCAAAGTACGTCCACACCTCAAGCTCGTAGCGCGTCAAGGCTGAGTCCTCGAAATGATCGGGCGGCGGCTCCTCGCCAGCGATCGCGCGGCCGATCAGATTGGATCCGCCTGCGGGTCCGTGGATACACTCCTCGCACGGCTCAGCCATCCCCATCCCCCTTCGCCGGCTCCCAGTCGTCCGGCGGCTCGTCGTCCTTGATCGGATCCGGGCCCACCTTTCGCTTCGGTGGCTGCTGGCCCTCCTTGATCTCGTAGCTCTCGATGAAATCGGCCGCCGCACGAAGGACGGCCGCCTGCATCCACCCGTTTGAATCCTCGCCCGGGCCCTCGATCGCAATCGACCACGGGGCCCCCAGATTCGCCGTAGCCGGATCGTCCGAGTAGTACAGCCGCAGCCGGTACCGCTTTCCCTCGTCGACGTAATCGAATCCGTAGGCCACGTACCGGGGGGCGGTGGTGCGGGCGATGCCGATCGGCTCCTCCTCGCCAGCGATCGCGCGGGCTTTCTCGAGCCACTCGGCGAGCGGGCAAGCGAGTTTCTTCACATTCCCAAACGGGCCACATGGATCGGCGTTCCCGCATTTCTCGGAGATCGCGTCGAGAAGGCGCTCGAGATCGTCGAGCATCGACGCCGAACCGAGTTTGACGAGGAGCTCGTCGCAGTCAGGGCACTTCTGGATCTGCTCAGCCATCGTCCTCCCCCTTCGCCGGCTCCCAGTCGTCCGGCGGCTCGTCGTCGTGGATCGGATCCGGGCCGGCCTTCCGCTTCGGGGGCTGCTGGCCCTCCTTGATCTCGTGATTTGGGGGACCGACCGGCTTTTCCGCCCCCTTGAGCGCCTGTGCCGCCGCGTCAGCCGATTTCTGGGCCGCCTCCCTATCCGGGCCGCGAGGAGGCGGGAACGCCTCTCTGGCGCTGACCTCGCGATCAAGGGCGATGGCGCGGTACTTCAGCCGCAGGGCGACGATATCGTCCACCCCCACCTCGGCGCGGCCCTCGGCCCCCAGGTACGAGAGGATATTCGCCTCCTCGGCCCCAAGCTTGAGGAGCGCCGCGAACGCCTCGTCGACGCGCTGGGCGAACGGCGTATGGCCGTCGGCCCCGATCGCTAGGAGCTTCGCCTTGTGCCAGCACGGGTCCCACAGCGGCCTCGGTACGGTGGCGATGATCGCGTTGCGCCGGGCGATCGAGATGGCCGCCGCGATCGTCGTCTCGACCATGTGGCTCGGGTACCGCTTCCCGCCCTTCCCGATGATCGGCCGCGTTACCTGGATCCGGTTCGCGTTGTTGTTCTCGAGGTCCCGACACGTACCGACCGCGATCACGTGGCGCGCGCCCTCTTCGAGAAACCCGGCCTCGACGACGAGGTTCTGGTAGTTGCACTGGATCATCTCGGCCAGCCGAACCGAGGGGCCGATGATCTTCTGCCCCCCCTTCGGGACCGCGTACGTGCAGTCGTCGGCGATCGCCCGGGTGCGCAGGGCCATGGCCTCGAGCCCTTTCTCGAACTTGACGATCGAGCGCGGGTAGGCGCGCGCCGTCGCGACCTGCACGTCCAGCGCGGCCGCCTCCGAGGCCCGGTACAGCTGCACGTCGCCCGGGTCCGTGGTGGCCGGCAGGACCTCGGCCTCGACTACCGTCCCGTTGCCCGCCGCGACCTCGGGTTGCGGTACGTCCATCCACCCGGCCGGCTCCTGCGGTCTCTGTTCGTTAGTCTGCATCCTCTTCGGCCTCCTCGCGGAAATAGGCGTACGTCGGCACGCTGGACCACTGGATCTCGAGCGGGTAGCCGGGCCATACGTTCGCATCGCAGCACGCGCCGTATTCCGTCGCCAGCCGCTCCAGCTCCCGTTCGGCCATGCGCACGGCCGAGTCCTCGATCTCGTAGACGGCCGCCTCGAAGGGCGGGGTGTTCTCGATCACGAGAAACAGGTAGTGACTGTAGAGATCGCCCCCGTGGTGCTCGTGGATCGCGAGCCCGCCCCGCATGTACAACTCCCGCTGACGGTGGTACCCGTAGTCGTAGGTCGCCCGCTCCCAGGCGTCTTTAGAGGCCGAGCGGGCGGTCTTGAGATCCGCCATCACGCCGCCCTTGCACAGCATATCGGGGCGGATCCGGCACCGAAGCTCTCCCCATGGCCCATCGACCCACAGCCCCGTGACCTCGGTCTCAACGACGCTCGTCGCGATGTCCCGTGCTACGCCGCCCCGGGCGTGGATCATGTCGCGGATCGTCATGCACGCGAATAGGTCGTCGGGCCGTAGCGGCTCGCGACCGGCAGCGCGCATCTCGGCGACCCGCCCTTTGTAGTCCTTCGTGTTCCGCCATCCCTGAGGGTGCCCGCCCACGCCCGGCTTCTCGGGGTCCGGGCCGTAGCGGCTTTCGAACGCCTCGCTCTCGCCGACGGCGCAGTGGATGGCCGATCCGAGCGTCTTGGCCGCCGACGGCTTCTCCTCGTCCGGATGCGTCATCTGCCAGCGGCAGTACGCGGCCGTCCGTCGCATGTCGCGGGCCCGCGAGTTCGTGAAGCCGGAGAGCTTGTGGTACAACCGCTCGTCGATTCCGCGGTGCCACCCGGCCTCCCACAGAAACTCCCACCCGCCACCGGCCGCATCGAGCAGCCCGTCGATCGCCTGTCCCTCCGGTACGTCCGTCATCCCTTATCTCCTCTGGTGTATTGGTTGCCGATCAACCGTCCCCGAAGCTCCTCAACCCCGGTTCTCGACTGCTCTCTTCCCGGAGTCGATAGCAGTGGGCACTTCGGGGACGCTTGATCGATAACCTCCAAGAGGCCGCGCGGCGGAGGACCAGTCCCGCCGCGCGGCCAGCGTGCGCGCACCGATAGAAATCGGGGAGCACATACGCGCACGCGAAGATCGAAAAGGGGGCGACGTCCCGCACACAGATGCGTATCGTATCCCGAGGGCGCCGCCCCCCGGACCGCGACGGACCCAGCTGCCCGTATGCGCGATCCACTTCCCAACACACTACCCCCCTACACTACGTTGACATGCTCCGCCGTCCACCAGCTCTTGACACGGCAACCGTCGCCGCACATATAGTCCACGTACAGTTGCGGAGCTTCGTTGTCGTAGAACGCGATCCCCCGCACGATCCCGCGCTCATCGGCGCTGATCTGCACGTTGTCGCCGATTCCTATCGGCTTACCGTTCTTGTCTTGGACTGTAACTTTCTCCTGTGTTGCGTCCATGCCTTCCTCCGTTGGTTGTTATCCCCCCGGTGCCGGATTCGTGTCGAAGTAGATAGTCGGCCACCCGGGCACGCTCACTGAGCGCACTTGATCGCAGCCGTGATCACCAGGAACAGGCTCCCCCAAGCGATCGTCCCTACCACGAGGACCACTATCGCAAGGCCGATCATGGTCCCTGCGTCGTGCTGCCTCGGCATTCAACTCCCTCCCTCGCTTGATTGCACACTCGATCTCGCAGTCCGCAGGCTCATACCCGATCACCGCGTGGCTGAGCCCAATGACCCATCCGATCCCCACGAGCGCGGCCCCCGTGATCCAGCGCCTCATCGTGATGCCCGCCTACAGTGACCCATCTGGTGATACGCCAAGCACACACCAAGCAGGGCGCCTTGCCGCTGCGCGTCCGAACACCCATTGCTCGAGAAGCAGCAGCTCGCGCACTGTCCGGCGCTCTCCTTGAATGCGATACACCGCCCCTCGCCTGCGGCCTCGATACTGTCGTCGGTGCAGTCCTCGTCGATGAACACGCACCGCTGGCACTGCTCTGCGGCCTCAGCCCACGGAGGCTCCGGCGGCTCGCCCTTGGCCCGAAAGAGCTTCTGTACGGCGCCGTAGAACGCCCGATCGATCACGGCCGCGCAGACCGGGCACACGTAGCGCGGCATCCCCCCCTCCGGCGGACGCGCCTCGGAGAGCATCCGCGCCGGGCAGCGGTCCAAGCACAGCCCGCATTCGGCGAACGGCTCGGGCGCCCCCGGCGACTCGCATGCCCGCAAGAGCCATCCGCGCGCATCCTCATCCCGCCCCGCCCGTAGGCAGTGGTTAGCCTCGTTCACGCACTCAGCGAACGTCATCACCACGTCTCCCCTCTGGTAGCTTCCAGACTCGCCGCAAACAGCGCCTCCTCTTTCGCCGCCAGCCGCACCTCGACGCGTCTCTGTGCGAGCATAAACTCGGGCGGCAGTTCGATCCCCTCGCGCCGGCACCACTCGACCCACCGATCGGCCATGTCCGCCGGCCAGCGCTGGAGGTCCGATCCCGACCAGACGACGCGGCGCCTCCGGAACCGCGCGGCCATCTCTTGGCGCGCGCCGAACCCGTTCTGCGCCCCAATGAGATGGAGGAACACTTGGACGAACTCCTGCCCGTGGGAGGCGCAGAAGCGCGACCAGCGGCGGCGTACCATGATCAGATGCGCGAGCTCGTGGAGTACGATCTGCTCGTGGCGCGCCCAGCGCGGGACGTGGAGGGCGAAGGCGCCTACGGTTCGCGCCCGCCTGGAGCCACGGCCGTCGTGTACCTCTATCTCCGCCAGATCGAGCAGAGGATGAGGCCGCACGAGCCAGTCCTTCGCCATGACCTCCGTGCAGTACCGCTGGACAGCGGCCAGCGACTCGAAGGGACGGCCCTTCTCGCCGTCGTCCTCGGCGTCGTAGACGCGCTCCTTCTGCCAATCGCGTAGGGGCTTGACGCCATTCGGGAGCGTCATCGCTGCTTCCTTTCGGCGGCATGCCACGTGTAGTGGCATTTCGGACACAGCCACTCAACATCGAGTAGATGCTCCGGCGTATAGCTGCGGTGATGCCCGTGAATCCGGCTCCGGGCCGGCTGTCCGCAGTTTTCACACAGCTCAGGGCGGATCAGCGTACCCGCCCGAACCGCACTGTGAACCGCGTATGCGGCTCGCGCGCGCTTGGCCCGGCTCGCGAGCACCCGCTGATCGATGCATTCTTGACAGAAACGCGCCTGCGGGGTGTGGGTCCCCCATCGGCCACACGATTCACAGTGGCGCCCTGCCCAGTTCCCGCTCTCCAATTGTCCGATCTCCGTCGCCATGTGCGGAAATATACCATCACCTTCGGACAGCGCAAGGCAAATCTTGACCGGATTGTGCGAAATTCTTACGGCGGATCCTGTTGCGTGGCTTCTCATCCGGTGTATAATCCCGCACATGACGTCTCGGGAAGCGGTGAAGCAAATCAGAGAGGCTGCCGACCTGACGCAAGATGCGTTCGGAGCGAGCATCGATATCAGCGGTCGGCGTGTGTGCCACGTGGAACGTGAGGGCGGCACCTTCCGCCCGGCGGTACTCGTGAAGCTCTGCGAGAAATACCGAAAGGAAATGGCGTCCCTTGGGATTACTCCGCTCGACTTCTATCGATCAGACTGATATGCGCGAAGACGCTGGAGAATCCGAGCAGGGCCTCTCGCTGCGCGACTTCGTGACGGCGCCACGACCGGGCCGCCTATGATCCACGTCATATAGCCGGGTCCGAGGGCCCAATACTAAGAAGGGGATCACATGGGGATTTCTTCGTTGGAGGATGTCCGCAAGTTCGAGCAGCCATTGCGCTGTGAGCTCACCGATGGGGAGGTCGCGCACCACGCCTCCGAGGCCGCCGAGAAGCGGCAGCAGTGGAAGCGGCACACGCTCAGGGCGAAGGAGGCGGCGAAGAGCGCGAAGATCGAGATCGAAGGACTCGATCGGGAGATCAGCATCCACCTCCAGCGGGTCCGGGACCGCTGGGAGTACCGCGACGTCCCGTGCGAGGAGTGGTACGACCGCGAGGCCCGCGAGGTTGTGATCATCCGCACCGATACCGGGGTGGCCACCGACAGTCGCCCGGTGACCGACGAGGAGCGGCAGGGCCGCATCCCGGTCGCCACGGGCCCGCCGGCCCCGGATCAGGACGCGATCGATCGAAAGCCCGCCGGCTCGTAGGGCCGGGCCCACCAAAGACGTAGAGGGGGGTGGGCGATTGGCAACGCCCCGGAAGCGCTACTACCGCCAGCCCGACTCGCTGCTGCGCGAGCCGTGGCCGCGCGACGTCAAGCTCGTCTCCGTCCTACTCCAGTGCCACATGAACACGCGGCGCGCCCGCGATGGGATTCCCGACGCCGAGTCCGGCCGGGTCGTCCTCTCGCCGGCCGATCTGAAGGCCATCACGGGCAAGTCCTGGCTCAGTTCGGGTCGAAAGTTGCTCGAAACTTGGTCGAAACTTGTCACAGTTTCACTCAAGTTTGATCGAGAATTTACCGAAGTTGACTGGCCTAAGTGGCCGGAATACCAGACTTACCATGCCCGAAACTCGGCCCGAGTTGAGCCCCCCCCGGCTCCGGTCTCCGACTCCGTAAAGAACAAGGGAAAAGCAACCCTGGGGGAGACGAAGAAACGGAGGTCCCCGAAGCCCCCCACGGCGGACGGCTACGCCGCCGCTGACATGCTGGGAGCGAAGCTCACGGAGCGCCACCCCGGGACTTCAGTGCGCCGCACGGCATGGGCCCGAGAGGCAGACAAGATCGACGCGCCGCACGTCGAGATCCTCGCGACCATCGAGTGGCTCTTCTCGACCCGGAACACGAACGCCGAGTACCCGTTCGTCGTCGCCAGTGGCAAGGCGCTCCGCGACAAGTGGCCGAATATCCGCGAGCGCATGGGCAAGGGAAAGAAGCCCCGGAGCCAAGCTACACCAGCCGCGCCGAGCTTCGAGCAGCCGGAAGGACCGGCCGCTACACCCGCGGAGATCCGCGCGAACCACAAGGCCGAGCTCGCGGGCCTCGATCATTTGGTCGCCAGCGGTACGAAGCTGACGCCCTATCAAGTCAACCGACTACGCTCGCTGCGCAAGATGCTCGGCGAGAAACCAGAGGGAGAATCCACATGACGGGACAAAGCTCACCGGGAGCGAAGATCACAGCTACGCGCTTCCGATGCTTTAATTGCGAGGCGCCAACCTACTCCGCACACCCAGATCGACTTCCGCGCTTCATTGGAACCGACGAGATCACGCGCACCGACACGGGGGTGCTCCTCATGCACCTCGAAGAGGACGAGCAGACGCTCGGCGAATGGAGCGCGGTCGGTGACGCCGGCCCCGACGCCCGACCCGACTTCGCTCGGATCCTCGAGCACCTCGAGAAAGCCCGCCAGACGATCCGCACCCTACTCGGAGACGCGCCGCTATGACGGCCCCGGCGCCCGAGATCTGGAACGACAAGCGGGGTTACTTCGAGAGCACGACCGAGCAGTACACGGACCGGACCTGGAAGGGCGGAAAGCCTCCACCCGACCTATCGCGGATCCGAAAGCCCACGCGCGGCCACAAGTTCGGCCCGTACCTGATCTGTGAGTGCGGCCGCTCGTGGTTCGATGACCAAGCCGAGCCCGTACGCTGCGGATACCAGTGGGGGCAGAACTGCGAGCGGGAGGAATCGATCTCGGCGCTCTGCCGCCAGCAGGGGATCACGCGCGGCCGGATCGCGCAGGCATCGGGTGTCTCGACCCGCCTCGTTCAACTCGTGTTCGCAGGCGCCGATTCATCAGCCAACCGCGTCGCGGCCGAGACCGTCGCTCGCGTCCTCGAAACTGCCGTCACGCTACTCTACGAGGCGGGCGTAGAGGTGCCCCGCAATGGGAATGCCGAAGTACAAGCGGTCGGTTGACAAGAACCAGAAGGAGATCGTCCGGCGGCTGAACCGCGTGCCGGGTGTCGTGGCGATCGTAATCAGCCAACCCCTCGATCTCCTCGTCGGATGGCGAGGCGTCAACTACCTGATCGAGATCAAGAATCCCGACGAGTATTGGGAGTACACGGACGCCCAGATCCACTTCCGGACCCACTGGACCGGGCAGTTCGCGACCTGCACGGACTTCGAACAGATCCTCGAGCTACTCGGGATCACACCACCACAGGAGGGAACATGATCGAAGACGTGAGAATCTCGAAGCTTCACGACCTCAGCGGGCAGTGGCTCGTGTCGATGTGGCGAGGAAAGCAAATCGAAAAGCTCTATTTCCGGACGCGGGCGGCGGCCCTCAAGGTGCTGCGCCAGATCACGCGCGAGATGGGCGACGAGCCCGAGGACTGATCCCCGGTAATCCCCCCGACATCTGAGAAATACCGGGGGTCCTTAACGTGTGGATTCTGTGAAGGTTTTTGCTGTCTGTCAGTGAGACCCCCGGTATCTCGAAGGTCAAGTGGGGAAAATACCGGGGGTTTCGGTCTGATCCCTGCGTATTTATTCCCCCACACTCTGCGTTTCCTGTACAAGTTCGCGAGAATCTGTATCCTCCTCACACGAGATCCCCTCTGGTAGGCCCCGGGGGAGCGTACCTGACCGCCCTCCGGGGTCATCTGGCGGGGCCACGCACAGGAGGGGGACGCCATGCGCGTACTCGTCGCGGCTCTCGCCGCTCTCGCCATCCTCGCACTTCCAGTCTCGCTCGGCGCCGCACCTCGCGCGCCCTACTGCAAGACGTTCAAGATGGACGACACCGCCGACGACTTCTACTTCGAGACCAACGGGTACCTCAGCTCGTGGGAGTTCGACGCCAGCCGCCTAGACAGCGACATCGGTGCTGTCATGCAGGTCTCGACGTGCATCCAGGACGATCTCGCGTTCAGCTGCGCGCTCTGGGAGTACGACTCGAACGACGACGGGCAGAAGGATACCTCGTACGTCGACGGGACCGACGGGAAGCGAGGTACACCCGAGGGAGGCGTCGTGATCCCCGGGGCGTGGTTCTTCGACTGCACGACGGCGCCCACGTCGCCCGATGTGGCTGTCGTACGGGCTTGTCGCTGGTAGCGTTGTGGACGACACCCCCCAACAGGGTCCCACGTTCCAGATGCCGGCCATCGATGCCGAGATGGAGGCCACGTTCCTCGAGATCCTCGCCACCCATGCGAACGTGAGCGAGGCGGCGCGCGCCAGCGGGTACGACCGGACGACTTGGTACCACCGGCGGAACGACCGAGACGAGGACGGCGAGCCCCTGTACCCGGACTTTGCGGCCGCGTGGGAGACTGCGCTCGGGGAGGGGCGGGATGCCCTGCGACTTGAGGCACGGCGCCGCGGCGAGCATGGGGTCTCGAAGCCCGTGTTCTACCAGGGAGTGGTCTGCGGCCACATCCAAGAGTACAGCGACACGCTGCTCTGCCGGCTCCTCGAAGCCCACTGCCCCGAGCACAAGCGGACGGCCGCGATCGACCTGCGCACACCCCCAGGTGAGCAAGTGCGCCTCGAGATCGCACCCGACATAGACCGGGCCCGGCGCGTAGCCGAGCTTCTCATCGAGCTGGAACCGCCCGACGAGGGGGAAGATGGCGGCGACGGCACTCCCGAGTAAGCGCGAGCTTGCAGGGGCTCGGCTGGTCGAGATCACTCGGCCACGGCTAAACAAGTACATCCCGCACGTGCCGACCGAGCGGCAGCAGGTAGGGCTCCTGCTCCAGTCCTCGGAGATCCTATACGGCGGTGCAGCTGGCGGCGGGAAGACCGACTGGCTCGCCATGGGGGCGCTTCAGTACGTCGACGTCCACAAGTACGCGGCCCTCCTACTGCGACGCACGTACCAGCAGGCGTCGAAAGCGGACGCGATCATTCCCCGGCTCCACGAGTGGCTACAGCCGACCGATGCGCACTGGGACGGTCTCAACAGCACGTGGAGGTTCCCAAGCAAGGCGACGCTCGAGATCGGACACTGTCAGTTCGAGAAGGACAAGTACAACTTCCAGGGCGGGCAGTATCAGTTCGTCGGATTCGACGAGCTTACTCAGTTCACGCTCTCTCAGTACACGTACCTGTTCTCGCGTACCCGCCGGCTCGAGGGGAACGCGAAGGTCCCGATCCGCCACTGGGCGGGCTCGAACCCGGGCGGCGAGGGCCACGTATGGGTCCGGGATATGTTCCTCGTCCAGAAGGAGCCGGATCGGGTGTTCCTGCCGGCGCGGCTACACGATAATCCGTACCTCGACGCTGAGGAGTATATCAAGTCGCTCTCACACTTGGATCCCACCACACGCGCACAGCTGCTCGAGGGCGACTGGGAGGTACGGGACAAGGGGTCGCTATTCGACCGCGATTGGTTCGAGATCGTCAAGGCGGCCCCCGCGAGCCGGCGGACGATCCGGGCGTGGGACCTCGCGGCGATCAATCCCAGGAAGCAGAAGAAAGCGAAGGCGGCTAGCGTCGACGGCGACTACATCTCCGGCTGCCTCATGTCGGAGCACGACGGCGTGTTCTACATCGAAGACATCCGGCGGAAGCGCACCACGCCCTCCGGTATCCGTCAGATGCTCAAGCAATCGGCCACACTCGACGGCAAGGCGACGACGATCTGGATCGAGCAGGAACCCGGCTCGTCGGGTGTGATCGTGATCGACACCTACGTGCGGCTGTTGGTCGGGTGGAACGTGCGCGGGCAGCCGCCCAGCGGTGACAAGATCGTACGCGCGGCGCCGCTCTCGGCGCAGGCGGAGGCTGGGAACGTCAAGCTGGTCGAGGGCCCATGGAACCGGGCCTTCCTGGAAGAGATGGAGCTGATCGGGACCGAGTCGGCAGCCTTTGACGATCAGTGTGACTCGGCGTCGCTGTCGTTCTCGAAATTGGCCGAGCACATCCAAGTCCGGGGAGGGGTGGCGGCATGATCGTCGGCACTTGCCAAGTCGAGAGCACGTGCGCGGTCTGTAACCGCCTGGTGATCTCGCTCGTTCCCGACGGTCTCCTTGAGCCCGGTGCGTGGATCGACGTGATGTGCCCGGAGCCATGCGAGCCTGAAACGCCAATCCGGTCATTACCAGACTGGGGTCAAGAGGTGTGGCCGATATGAGGTGGCCGTGGAGCAAGCGTGTAGAGCAAGCCGTACAGCCCCGGGGCGCGACGAAGGCCGTGCTCGGCGAGAACGACGTACTCGCGCGTATGCTCTCGATCCTCGGGCAGTCGGACGTGAACACCCCCAACGCTGCGCTTGAGCTGTACGAGCAGTCGACGGCCGTCTCGATCCCGATCGACTGGGTCGCGGATCCCATGGCCGACATCGACCCGGTGCTGGAGAAGGATGGCGACTTCGACACCGTGCACCCGGTGCTCGAGCTTCTACGCGCACCGTCACCCGACTACACCGGCCGGCTGTTCCGGGATGCGATCGCCCACGACTACCTGATCACGGGCGAGTGCTTCATTGCCGCCATCGGCTCGCCCGAAGGGCCGCCGCTCGAGATCCAGCCGCTCTCGCCGACCGCAATGGCCCCGTATACGGAGGGCGGGACAGGGCTCGTCTCGCAGTGGGAGGTGACCGGCGAGACGCTCAAGGGCAAGTACCGGCGTATCATACAGCCGAAGAAACGGGCGCGGTACATCAACAAGGAGCGGTTCCCAGGCGTCGAGGTGCGGCAGATCCGGCGTTACTCGACGACGAACCACTCGCTCGTACGCGCGCAGTCTCCGCTCATGTCGGCTAGCCGCGAGGCGCGCCAGCATCTACTCGGGCTCATGCACAACAGCTCACTTCTCAGTAGTGGCGGCCGGGGGTCTCTGCTCTTCAAGTACCGGCAGCACTTCAGCGACGAGGACTGGAACGAGCTGATGCGCCGGCTGCGCTCAAACTACGGAGGCGCGGCCAACGCTGGGAAGATCATGGTCGAGACGGCCGACGAGCTGGAGGTCTCCGAGCTGGGTCAGAAGAACAAGGACATGGATTTCGCGAACCTACAGGATCAAGCGAAGCGGTCCGTGGCCCTACGCTACAAGGTGCCGCTGCCGTTGGTCACGACCGACGCATCGACGTTCTCGAACTTCGAGGCCTCAATCCTCGCACTGTACGACTACGCGGTACTGCCCACGTACCGGCGCGTGTTCGATGGCATCTCGGATTTCCTGCTGCCCCGCTATGGCATCGACCCATCGCAGTACCGCATCTCGTACGACCCGAACCAGATCACGGCGCTTATGTCGCGGCGCCTGGACGAGATCGTCAAGAAGGCCGGCCTCCACGTGCTGACCGGGAACGAGATTCGCGGCGACCTGGGCCGGGACCCCGAGGTCGGGTTCGATGAGATCCTGATCCCCGCGAACCTGATGCCGCTGGGCTCGGAGCTGTTCGCAGCCCCCGGCACACCGCCTACGGAGGTCGTGCTCTGATGGCAGTAATCGCGACGCCGATCGCCGATCAAGTCGACTCCACCCTCGTAGCGAGCTGCCGACTCGCCGTCGAAGATCTCGCACGCGCGGGCCCGAGCCTTCCGCTCCTCGCGATCGTACGCGCTCACTTCACCGACCCCCGGCCGGTTACCCCGGACGAGGAGGTCGCACGAGAGGCGGTGATGCGGCTGTTCGGGGCAGCGCGTAAGGTGCCGCGGGATCAACGCCGCCCCTTGGTACGCCAGCTACTCCGGGATGCGGGGCTGATCGAATGACGATCGTTGTCGCATTCCTACTGGGTGTTCTGTTCGGGGCCGTAGCGTCGGTCTACGTAATACGGGGATTCAAGCCCCATACCTCGCTAGACGTGATCCTGCACGACAGAATGCTGCGTCGGATACAGGAGCGCGTCGTTCGGGAGGCGAACTAACGCATGACGTACGCACTCACAGCCTCAGAGACTCATGGAGATAACGGCCTGGTACCGCGTTATCTTCGATGCTGGTGTCACACCTGCGACGCACGGTGGGAACTCGATGCCGAGCCGCAATTGCTGGGCTGTCCAAGGTGTAACGGAGACGTAGTAGAAGTCGCCTACATTCCTAACTTTGGACAATGGAAAGGTCGCGTCTCGGCCGCAGTGCAGGCGGATCTCGCGTGGAAGCGCCTTCTCGAGCGCGGCTTCGCGCCTACGGTCACGCGCCTGTGGGCCGCGACGTCGGTCCAGTACACCCGCGAGCTGCGAGAGCGCGGCTGGTACACGTCGCCACACGAGGCGTGGCAGAAGCCGTGGACGAACGTCCTCTCGGGCCATTACCAGGAAGTCTCGGAAGGGTTCAGCGGGAACATCAGCGGCCGGCTGCCAGCAGTCGTAAAGCCTACCGGTGCCGAGCGGCAGCTGATCGACGATACGCTCGCGCGGGCCCTTACCGACCGCGCGGCGGCACAGACGCAAATCATCAATTCCACAACCGACAAGCTGATGGAGCAGTCTGCTACGGCGGCCCGCCGCGAGACCCAGCGGCTCGCCGTAGAGACCGGGGTAGCCCGCAGCGCGGAGGAAGAGGCGCTCGAGGCTGGCCGCACCCTCGAGCGCCGCCTTGCGGGCCGGAGTGGCGGGATTACGTCGCTCGAGACGCAGGCGCCGGCCGAGATGTCGAAGATGGTCGAGGCCGAGGTGCTACTGGGCCACACGCCGCAGGTAGCGGGCGGGGCGTACAGCGAGACGGGCGTAATTAAGACGTGGTGGTCAATGGGCGACGACATAGCGCGCGACGATCACCTGATGGCCGACCAGCAGGAGCAACAGATCGACCAGCCGTACACGGTCGGGCCGGATCAACTGATGGTCCCGGGCGACTCCTCGCTGGGGGCGCCGATCGGGCAGGTGATCAATTGCCGTTGCGCGAGTGTGATCGACGAAGAGGCGATCGCGCAGGCGCGCGCGGAGCGAGGGCTAGGCGATGGCGAGTAAGATTCTCACGAAGTGGATGGGTGGCCGCGTGACAGAGACCAAGGAGGTCCAGCGCAACGGGATCCCGGTCGGCATCATCGCCGGACACACGGCTACGTGGGACATCGACCGCGGGGGGTACTGGGAGCCCGATCAGTTCGTGAAGGGCGCGTTCGCCGAGGCGATCCAGCGGCACAAGGACTCGGGGAACCGGCAGGTGCGGCTGACGTGGATGCACCGGGATCTGGTCGGTGGCATCCCGATCGAGACTGTCTTCGAGGATGACAAGGGGCTATTCGGCGAGGCCGAGGTGAATCTCGAGACCCGCCTGGGGCGCGAAGCGTACTCGCTCGCGAAGCAGGGCGTCCTCGTCGACTTCTCGATCGGTTTCGAGCCGATCACGTCGCACATGATTACGGTCGAGGGCCAAGACGTCCGGCAGATCGATAAGTCCGAGTATTGGCACTCCGCGCTCGTCGACGAGCCGATGAACCCGGAGGCGCAGGTCACGGCGGTCAAGGCGTACACGAAGGACCAACTCGAGGCGCTCAGTACCCGCGAGATTGAGGCGGCACTCGTCGATAGCGGCTGCTGGTCGGAGCGGGCCGCGAAGATTCTGGCCTCAGGCCACGGGGTGACCCGGCCCGGGGAGGAAGTATCAGAGGAGGATTGGCAGCAAGTCCTGGAAGAGATCCAGGCAACCAAGGAGGCGATCCGCGCGTGACCGGGACGGGGCGCGCTGGGCACTGACGGGACGTTGGGGCCATAGCCTGAGTAGCAAGCAACACACACAGGAGATGGAGACGATGATTGAGATCCACTACAAGGATCCCGAGATCCCGAAGGTGACGCCCGAGAACATCCATGAGGCGCTTCTCGAGACCCGTGGAATGATCGAGGGAAAGATCAAGTCCGACGGCGAGAAGTGGGCGCAGCTCGACAAGTTCTGGGAGGCGCAGGAGACGAAGAACCAGGAGCTAACGACCGAGATCCTCGCGCGCAAGAAGGCCGAGGACGAGGCCGTCGAGCGGGTGGCTGTGATCGAGGCTGAACTGGCGAAGCGGGCCGGGCAGCTCGGAGATCCGGTACGCGACGAGAAGCTCGAGGCCGAGTACAAGGCGTTCGACTCGTGGTTCAAGGGCGGCGAAAAGCCGATGACGATGGACATGAAGGCGCAGCTGCGCACGGACGACGACACCTCGGCGGGCTATCTGGTGCCCGAGGCGGTGGACGCGAACCTGCTCAAGAAGATTACGGAGATGGATCCGGTGCGCTCGATCGCCAGCGTCATGACGATCACCAGCAAGTCGATCGAAATCGTGGTCGAGGATTCGATCCCGACGGCCAATTACGAGGCCGAGCTCGAGCAGAACCAGTACAGCGAGGCCGGGTACTCGAACGTGACGCTGACGCCCTACCGCCAGTCGTTCACCAGCCGCGTGACCCAAGATCAGCTGATGAACAGCGGTTGGCCCATGGAGCAACAGATGTCGATGGGCGCCGGTACCGCGTTCGCGAAGGGCGAGGGCACGGGCTTCGTCACCGGGAGCGGCCACAAGGAGCCGGAAGGCTTCACGGTCAACGCGGTGGTCGCGACCCAGGACACGGCCGGGAACGACGCGTTTGCCCCGGCCGACGTGCTGACGCTCTGGGGGCTGCCGAAGGACGGCTACGACCTCACGTTCGTGATGAACCGGCAGATCATGGTCCTCATCCGCAAGTTCGCGTCGACCACGGGCTCGTATCTGTGGACGCCGGGACTCAACGGGCCGGTCATGAACACGCTCTGTGGCGAGCCCTACGTACTGCTGCCCGCCATGGCCTCGGCCGTAGCGGATGGCGCGATCATCATGGGTATCGGGGACTTCCGGGCTGGCTATCGGATCGTCGACCGCACGGGGATGAGCGTGATCCGCGACGACGTGACCGAGGCGCGGAAGGCGAACGTCCTGATCACCTACAACCGGTGGAACACGGGCCGCGTCGTGCTGCCCGAGGCCATCAAGCTCCTCACCGTCCAGTAGCGGCGGCGATCGGAGGCAAGAACGCCACGTGTAACGACTGAGAGGAACGAAGGAAGGAGAACAGAGCCATGAAGGACTTGCTGAATAACTGCACGGTCGCGATGGCGATCACCCCCGTGGCCGCCACCGCAATCGCCGACGGTTCCGACATCAACCTGCTCGGGTACGAGAGCGCCACGTTCGTGATCTTCAGCGGCACTCTCGGCACGGGTACGATCGACTTCACGATGCAGCACGCCGACGACGACGGCTCGGGCTCGCCCGATACGTATGCGGATGTGGCGGCGACGGATCTCATCGGCTCGACGCCGACAATCCTCGCTACGGAAGACGACTCTGTCTTCCGGTGCGGGTACAAGGGCTCGAAGCAGTGGATCCGGCTCCAGAACGTGGAAACGGCCTCGTGGACGTCGATGATCCACGGTGCCGTGTGTCTGCTGGGGCACCCGGAGGTGGCACCGACGGCGGCGCAGATCACGTAGGGAGGCGGCCGGTCGAGTCCAGCTCCTCGGCCGTACGTCAAGCGGGGGCCCCGGTTCATCTGGGGGGTCGGGGCCTCCGCACCTTCGCCGTGTAGGGAGAATGGGGGGTAAGGCGATGCTAGACCTGTACAACAACTCGGCGGTCGATCTGGCGAAAGACCTGTCGCTGATCAATACCGAGACGACGACGGTCGGAAACATCGTCGACCTCGCCGGATACGAGGGTGTCGTCTTCTGCGGGCTGACGGGCACCGTGACGACCGGCGACGGGTATACGATCATTCAAGAGGGAGACGCAGCGGACCTCGCAGACGCCGCTACCGCACCGGCCGCCTCGGTACAGGGCGGGATCATCCTCAACGCCGGGGACAACGATATCGTACGCCGTATGGCGTATCGCGGCGGCAAGCGGTACGTGCGCCCGGCATTCGTGAGCGACGGGACGTTCAACGGACGGCTGATGATCGCCTCGCTCAAGCTCCGGCCGGCAGTCGGCCCGACGGCCGCGCAAAGCACATAGGGGGAGGGGGTACCCATGCTCGATCTGTACAACAACTCAACCGTCGCGAAGGCATTCGAGTCGCAGGTCGTCAATAGCGAGACCACGACCGCAGGCGAGATCATCAGCCTTGCGGGCTACGAGGGCGTCGTGTTCGCACTCGGCGCCTCGGCCCTCACAACGGCCGGCGGGTACTGGATCATCCAGGAGGGGGACGAAGCCGACCTCTCGGATGCGGCAACGGCTCCCGCGGCCTCGGTGTTGGGC
The DNA here is from genome assembly GCA_030639555.1 of Candidatus Eiseniibacteriota bacterium. GTDB lineage: Bacteria > Joyebacterota > Joyebacteria > Joyebacterales > Joyebacteraceae > JALGZG01. The sequence goes on from DAOWCM010000002.1 coordinate 40,167, forward strand.
GCTGCGGTGATCGACTCTGACGATGACGATTTCAGTGCGTACCGCATGGGGTACGTCGGGAGCAAACCTTACGTCCGGGCCGCCTACGTGAGCGATGGCGACCAGGCGGGACAGATGTGGGGGGTGGCATTTCTATTGCAGCCGCACGCCGGGGCGACGGCGGCGCAGACGACCTAGCAGACACAACCTACGAGGAGAGGCGAACGATGGCGAAGTACATTGAACTCACACGAGGCGGCTCGTGGAGCGACAAGGGCGACAACGGCCGGCGGGTCACCGGGAAGCCCGGTGCGCGGGTCGGCTGCTCGGATCGCCTCGCGAAAGCTCTATTCAATTCCGGCGATGCGCGCCCGTCCGCGACCCCCGAGCCCGGCCCGAAAGAGAAGGCCGAGCGGCGCCGCGGGCAGCGGAAGGCAGCGGCGACAAAGAAGCAAGCCGATGCCACGGAGAAGGCGAATGCGGCGGCCGAGAAGGCAGAGGCCGATGCAGCGAAGGGCGCGGGCACCAACGACTTGGGTGACTGACGATGGGTACGCTGTATACACGCACGGTTGACGGCTCTGCGCCGTTCCTGGTAGCCGAGGCCAAGGTCTTCTTGAAGATCCCGGCCGCGGTTACCAGCGACGACGCGCTGATCACGGCCTTGATCAACGTCGTGCTCGAGTGGGGCGAGGCGCATACTGCGCGCGACTTCCGCGCGAATACGTGGGAGAAGCTCCAGACCGGGTTCGACGATCCACTCGAGCTGCGCAAGTCCTCGATCGATGCGATTACGAGCGTCGAGCACCTGGTCGATGGATCCGACGTCGAGGTCTCGAGCGACGATTACTACTTGGTCGAGGGCCGGTGGTGGTCTGAGGTGTATACGGCCGTAGATGCCTCGTGGCCCACGAATACGGACACGATCGAGCAGAACGTAAAGGTGACGTTTACGACTGAGGCGTGGCCGGGGGCCGACGAGGTCAAGACGGCGATGAAGATGCACCTGGGATACCTGTACGAGAACCGCGGGGACAACGACGAGATCGGAAATACACAGCTCGCGCACGCGGCGCTCAAATCAGGCGCGCTTTACGTGTACGACTCGTTCGCGATCCCGCGCGGGGTGGGATAGGGATGCCCGAGACGGGGCGGAACGTCATCCGTCAGCCGGCCGTCGCGTTCGAGCTAGTCAACGTCTCGGGCGGTGGGCGGATCATCTTGGTTCCGTCAGTGCCAGAAGGAGGAGTGATCGTGGCAAGCTTGAACATCGCAACCGGGGCGCCGGCCATCTCCGCTCGCGTCAACGTGTCGGGCAACAACGTGGTCGCCTTCATCATCGACGGTCTCGACTCGACGCTCTTCGCGCTCTACGGGGCCAAGGACAACGCCAGCACGCTACACCCGCTCCAAGACACCAGCGGCTCGCCGATCGAGGTGGCGGTCGAAGCGAACGTGTGCGTCGTGCTCGATAACCTGCTCGAGGGCTTCAACTACTTCGCCGTTCTACACGACGAGGTGGAATCGGTAGCCCGCGAGATTACGGTCCTCACGGTACCCCGGTCATGAGCAAGTACCGCAAACAGCGGCGGCGGAAGCGCCAGTACACGATCGGCGATCTCGACACGGAGATCGTCATCCACGGCCGCGCGATCACGCCGCCCGAGGCGGGCGAGTCGGAGTTCTCGGAGACGTTCACGCCGGCCTCGACCGTCTGGGCGGCCGTCGACTCGGTCAACGGGAAGGTGTTCTTCGATGGGGTGAACGTGGACCGGCAGATCACACACACGATCGGCATCCGGTTCGATGCGACCGTGACCGAGGAGGCGTGGATCGAGCTGACGAACGAGCACCTGCTCGACATCCTACGGGTCGAGGACATGGACGAGCGATCGGAGTTCATGCGCCTCACCTGTACCGAGCGGGGCGACAAGGATCTGGGGGCAGCGCAGGTATGATCGAGATGCGCGAACATCCGGGGAACCGGGAGGTCTGGATCAAGCTCTCGCGGCTGAACCAGGCTACCCGCGAGGGGATCCGCCACGGGTTCTTCGCGCTCGGCAAGGCGCTCAAGCGCGAGGCGAACCGGGCGATCCTGAAGCGGCCTCGGCATGGCGAGGTCTACCGGAAGCGCTATGCGAGCGGAGCGGTGCGCTACCACGCCGCCTCGCTCCCGTATGAGACACACGCGAACTGGAGCGGCAAGCTCCGCAAGTCGATCGGATGGGTCGTCGCCGGGTTCTCGAAGCGCTACTTCGGCTACGGC
>DAOWCM010000406.1 GCA_030639555.1 Candidatus Eiseniibacteriota bacterium
AACACTTCCCGACCCTCGATGCTGAAAGTGAGATCCGTACCGCCGGGTGAAGTGACGTGCACCTGGCTTCCGTCAGTGAGTGCGGCGCTCAGATGCTCGCCGCGCTGCTTGAGTTCCCGGTAGTCGGTATCGAGCGCGGTCCAGCATGCGTCGTGCAGGTCGCGGAAGTCGATGCCCATGACCTCCGCCTTCTGAGGAGTCGGGTAGCCCAGATAGATGATGCGCTTCCCCGCGTCGATTAGCTCGCGTGCGACGGGGTCCTCGAGGGGATAGCCCGGGATCCCCGCGTAGCGCGACTTCCGCCCGCTCTGGACGAGACTGCTCAGGAACGCCAGGCGTCGCTCGCCGACGTCCTTTTGCGGATCGACCGCGCCGTTCAGAATTGGGTAGTCGAGCGGCTCCTCGATGACGATGACCGAACTCAGGTCGCCCTTCCACTTGAGCAGGAAGTCGCCGAGGCCTCCCGGTGTGCAGATGGTCACACAGTTCCCGCCCGCGGCTTCGACCGCGCGGATGAGCGGTTGTATGATGTCCCTCTGAATCATGTCACCCTTCAGAACGACGATATCGCCGCTCTTCGTGCCGAGGCAGTCGCGCACAACCTTCTGTGCGATCTCGTTCTGGTCAACCTCGAGGATCTCGCGCCTGCGCCAACCGAGCATGCTCCTCGAGATCATCTCCCGCACGTCGCCCGCCAGCCCCTCGTACTCCCCTATCCCGCGCGCGAGATAGAAGTTCCTCGCCACCGCACGGTAGTACTTCTCGACCACTCCACCCGCCTCTACCGTGCGCACTTTCTCAACGAGCCCCGCCTTCTCGAGTTCCTTGATGTGGTAGTGCACGCGGCCGCGGGTGCCGCCGACCCAGTCGGCGACCTGCTTTGCGGTCCCGGACCTCTCGACCAGCAATGTCAGGATCCGCACTCGCTCGGGGTTCGCAAGCGCCTTGATCTGCACGTCGCGGTCGACGACGGTCAGCTCTCTGCGCGGCGAGGTCGTCTTCCCGTTCCTGTGGTTCACTTTCACTCCCGGCCAGGGACGCGTCGCATGCCCGATGGCTCTCATCCACCCGGTCTAATTTTCCAGCGCGGTCAGTTTAGCACGCCCTGCAGGACCCGTCAAGACCCAAAATGAACCTCCCTCACGCGGATTCCGGGCGTGACTGGCAGAGCCTCCCCTAACCCCTGCCAGCCCCAATTGCGCCTGCGGCCGCTGCGGGGACCCCTTTTGCGCTTGACACCCTCCCACGCGCGCACCTAACATCTCGCGGAAGTTCCCTTCCACACGGCGATTAGCACTCACCTGCCGCAACGCGAACACATGGAGCACCAATGACGATAATCACAGAGGTCTGGGCCCGAGAGATCCTGGACTCCAGGGGCAATCCGACCGTCGAGGCCGACATCTGGCTGGACTCAGGAATCATGGGCCGCGCGGCCGTGCCGTCGGGCGCCTCCACCGGAACGCACGAGGCGGTCGAGCTCAGGGACGGAGACACGACGCGCTATCTGGGCAAGGGTGTCCAGAAGGCGGTGCACCTCGTCAACGAGATCATCGGCCCCGAGCTCATCGGCGTCGACACGGACGAGCAGGTCCTCATCGACACCATCCTCATCTCGCTCGATGAGGAAGACAACAAGAGCACGATCGGCGCGAACGCGATGCTCGCGGTGTCGCTGGCCTGTGCGCACGCGGCCGCGGCGGTGTACGAGGTCCCGCTCTACCGCTACCTCGGCGGCGTCAGCGCGCGTCTCCTCCCCGTCCCGCTGATGAACGTGCTGAACGGCGGCGTGCACGCGAGCAACAACCTCGACATTCAGGAGTTCATGATCGTCCCGGCCGGCGTCGACAGCATGGCCGAGGCCGTGCGCGCGGGCGCGGAGGTCTTCCACTCGCTGAAGTCCATGCTTGTTGAACGTGAGCTGTCCGTGGCCGTCGGCGACGAGGGTGGATTCGCACCGAACCTCAAGTCCGCCGACGAGGCGCTCGAGATAATAGTCGGTGCCATCGACAAGGCTGGATACGTTCCGGGCGACGAGGTCTACCTCGCGCTCGACGCGGCCGCGAGCGAGTTCTACGAGGACGGCGTCTACAATCTCAAGGGCGAGGGTGTGACCCGGACGAGCGAGGAGATGGTCGACTACTACGCCGGGCTCGTCGAGAAGTACCCGATCGTGTCCATCGAGGACGGGCACGCTGAGGACGACTGGG
>DAOWCM010000217.1 GCA_030639555.1 Candidatus Eiseniibacteriota bacterium
CCTTGATCGTCCCCCAGGACGTGTGTTCGACCGGCGGTTCACATTCGCCGCAGCCCACGTCGTGCGCGCCGATCAAAGCTCCCCAGGGATTGTTCCAAGGCAGGCAGGGGGAGTTGGCGCACAGGGTCATGTCGCCCTCCCAGAAACCGCAGACGAGCGGGTCGAGCGACATGTTGTTGTGCGGGTCGTCGCCGCAGATCTCGTCGCCTCCGACATTCCCGTAGACGACGCATTCTCTGATTGTCGGTTCCCCCGTGCCGGCGCAAGTTATGCCCGGCCCGTGGTTGTAGAAGGCGATGATGCAGCGCTCGATCAGCGGCTCGCAGTCGCCGAATCTCAGGAGCGCCCCGTCGTCCCTGGAGTTCATCCGCCAACCACAGAACGTGCAGTTCTCGATGAACGCGTCCGCGATGTCGGTATGGTAGAGCTCTATGTCGTGTCCGATATCCGGCTCGTACGTGCCCCTATTGTTCCAGAACGTGCAGTAGCTCAGGACGGGGGATGAGTACTCGCCCCAGACCGTGCCGCCGCCGGTCGGCTCGTTCTCCCTGAAGAGGCAATCCGAGATCGAGGGAGAACAACCGTACATGTGCAAGGCTGCGCCGTAGCTGTCGGACCTGTTGCCGACGAAACTGCATCCCGATACACTGACCACCGAGGGTCTCCTCAGGCTCAGGGCGCCGCCCCGGGTGGCCTCGTTGCCGTCGAAGTCGCAGTCATCGAAATCCACCTGCGCTCCGAGGACGTACGCTGCCCCACCGTCGGATGCCTCGTTGCCCGAGAAGGTGCACGCTCTGACGACGCCCGAAGAACCGGTGAAGAGAAGGGCCCCGCCGTCACCATCTGCATCGTTGGAAGAGAACGCGCAGCCGTGGAGCGTCGCCGAGCCGCCCACGACCGCGATCGCTGCTCCCTCGGCGGCAGCGTTGCCGGAGAGCATGCAGGAATCGAAGATCGGGTCGCCGCCGAGCACAGCTATGCCGCCCCCCGCGCCCGTCGCGGTGGATGACTCGATGGTGCAGTCTCTGAAGGAGGGTGAGGCGCCGGAGACGAGGACGGCCCCGCCCGTGTCGGCCAGGCCGCTGACGATACGGAACCCTTGGACCACCGCGAGCGAGTCCTCGCCGTCATCGAACACGAAGGCGCGATAGAGTTGTTCGCAGTCTATGACTGCTTCATGCGGAGGTCCGTGAACCGATAGGAGGGATATGCGGTCGCCGTGGAAGTCGAGTTCGGTGTTGTGGAGCCCTGTGTACGTGCCGAAGGCGACGAGGACCACGTCCCCGTCGCCAGCCGCGTCGAGGCCGTCCTGGATGGTCTCGTAGTCGGCGCCGCCGCGCCAGTCGACGGTGATGGTGTCGGCGGCTGCAGGGAGTGCGCAGAGAGAGCAGAGCAGAAGAGCGATCGGTGAGATACGTCGCATGATGGTTTCCTTCCTGAGGAAGGAGAATCTCGCAGGGGAGCGACATGTACTACGTTACACGATAGGTGCTGCAACTGTCAATGACGGAACGGCCGGGGAAACGCGAGCATTGCGGCGCCAACGAGAGGTCTTTCCAAAACCCACAGCTACTCGCACCCCTGCCCCAGCGCGCCGATCTGGATGCCCCACGAATTGTTCTCGGGCAGGCACTCCGAGTCGCCGAAGAGCGTGAGGTCTCCCGACTCGAGGTCGCAGAAGAGGGGGTCAACGTAGAGGATGCTGGTCGTGTAGGTGCCGCAGAGCTCGTTCAGATCCCCGTTCGCGAAGATGCACGAGAGCGTCGTGACGGGCACGCTGTTGTCGCAGTAGAGTGCCTCCCCGGGACTGCTGAACGCGATGATCGTGTGCGTTATCGTCGGAGCGGACCCGTCCCTACAGTAGATGCTGCCACCTTGGGTGCCCTCGTTCTCAACGAAGGTGCACGAGGTGACGCTCGGGTGAGACTCGCCGCAGTAGAGAGCGCCGCCGAGTCCAGCCGAGTTTCTGTGGAAGACGGTTCCGGTTACAGAAGGCGAGGAGAACACACAGGCCATGCCGCCTCCCGAGCCCTGCGCGTCGTTCCGGAAGAACACGACGTCGGTGAGCGACGCGGACGAGTTGACGCAGAGCATGCCTCCGCCCTGGAGGGTCGCCGTGTTGTCGTCGAACAGGACATCTTCGAGAGTGGGCGACCCGTTGCGGCAGTAGAGACCGCCTCCTCCGTCGATTGCGGCGTTAGCGACGAACCTCACGTTCAGGAGCGTGGGCGACGTGCCCTCCAGGTACATGCCTCCACCTCGGATCGTGTCGCCGCTCGTCACCATCAGATTCTCGATGACCGGCGCCGCGCTCGCGCCGATGTAGAAGCCGCGGCCCGAGCCCTCGCAGTCAATGACAGTCTCATCACGCGACGCGATCCCTCTGAGGACGGCGCTCACGCCGCCGAAGTTCAGGTTCTTGTTGCCGGGGCCCGTGTACACGCCGGGCGCGACAAGGACCGTGTCGCCGTCGGACGCAGCGTTCAGGCCCTCCTGGATGGTCAGGAAGTCGCCGGCGCCCGTCAGGTCGACCAGATACGACTGGGCGAGCGAGGGTTCCGCCGGGTTCGAGCTCGAGCAGCCCGACAGCGTAAGCGCCGCAGCAAGGGCGGCAGTCGTGATGCCCAGTGTCAGGATGAGCCGGAGACGGCATGCGGCGTGATCTCTCAGGGTCATGGGGTTCCTCTCCCGGGGGTTTCTCTCCTTGCGGAGAGGCTTCGGACGGGTAGCAGGAGCCTATTCCCGACGGAGGAGCCTGTCAATGGAGGAGGACATGCTCGACTGCCCAGGTCCGGTGGTTGGCCTTTACGGAGCACGAATGCTATACTCGTTGAGACGCTGATCGATCGGGGTCTCGGAAGGGTCGGCAACGACCGGCGTGCTCGAGTCACGCAGGAGTAGAAACCCGCATGGGCGAAGAGAAGGAAGGTCTGATCCGGGCGGCGATCGCCGAGGCTCTGATCAAGTTCGAGAAGGAGTACATGGGACGCGGCCCGAAGGACGCCAGAGTCTATCTCGTTGACAATCTCGTCATCGTGCGACTCCGGGGCGTTCTCACGCAGGCGGAGCTCAAGCTCATCGGAAGCTCCGAGCCGGCTAAGGGTCGGGATCTCATCAAGCGCGTGCGCAGAGAACTCATCGAGGTGGGGCGTCCGCTCCTTGAGGCGGCGATCGAGAAGATCACCGGCAGCAGGGTGGAAAGTATCCACACGGACATAAGCACAGTCACCGGAGAGAGAATAGTCGTATTCACTCTTCTCGGGGGACCCGAGAAGAGCTGAGCTCTCGGGGATCGCGCCGGCGGGAGCCGTTGTTTCGCAGGTGGGAGCGATTGTTCCGCCCATCTGTTTTCGTGGCTTGACTTGCCGGCGGAGTGTCGGCAGTATGGTGAACGTGGCACGGCGCAGCGGTCGCGGGGCGACGTCCGGAGTCGAGCCCGGCCGAGCGAATTGCGCGTGAGCACGGACGGCAGGAGTTGGACCGTCCGCAGTGCCAGACGGCGGCGACCAAGCCCGTCCGGGCTTCTCCTGCGAGGAGTGCGGTTTCGGGAGTGAGGGCCGATGGACCACCGAGAGCGGTGGGCTTCGGCCCGTTTTCTTGGCCCCTGTGTTGTCGAACGCGTGCGAATCGGCGGAACGTGGGAGGAGACATGGAGCTCAGGAAGAACCTCCGTCTGGTTCACGTCTTCAGCATCGCGACGGGAGCGATGATCAGCTCCGGTCTGTTCGTGCTGCCCGGACTCGCGCACGCGCGCGCGGGACCAGCGGTCATCGTTTCCTATTTCCTGGCCGGTCTCCTTGCTGCGACCGGGCTCCTGAGCATGGCCGAACTCACGACTGCCATGCCGAAGGCCGGGGCCGACTACTTCTTCGTATCGCGCAGCATGGGCGTGGCGGCCGGGACCGTCGCCGGGTTGCTCACCTGGTTCTCCCTCTCGCTCAAGAGCGCGTTCGCGCTCGTGGGGTTGGCCGCCCTTGCCCAGTTCGTTCTCCCGGTCGACCCACGCCTGGTCGGCGCCGTGTTCTGTGTCTTCTTCGTCGGGATGAACGTGATCGGTGTCAGGGAAGCGGCGCGGCTCCAGGTCGGGCTCGTGTTTGTGTTGCTCGGGCTCCTGGCCCTGTACGTATTCCGGGGTCTCCCGGCAGTCGACATGCAGAACCTCCAGCCGTTCGCGCCCGGCGGGTTCCGGGCGGTCTTCGCGACGGCCGGCTTCGTGTTCGTGTCGTACGGTGGCCTCCTGAAGGTCGCGAGCATCGCCGAAGAAGTAAAAGA
>DAOWCM010000083.1 GCA_030639555.1 Candidatus Eiseniibacteriota bacterium
GCCTCCTCCACCACCCCCGCCACCGCCGCCGGTGCCGCCTCCGCCCGTGCCGCTCGCCGTGCTCATGGCGCTGCCCGCGACGGCGACCATGCTGGTCATACCCGCGGCCAGTCCGGAGATGCTCCCGCCTATGCCTTCGCCCGCCCTGGCGACCGACCCTATGTACCATCCCGCGCCGAACGACCGGCCTGCGGCCGACTCCATCTGCGGAATGTGGGGCTCGAGCGCCTTCAGCACCTTGTCGGCGACGCCAAGCGCGACGGCGTAGACCAGGAAATGCTCCCACAGTGTCAGCGAAGCGGGCGGCGCTTCCTTAAGCTCGGAGAAGTGGAGAAGATACCGCTTGAGCGCCTTCCACTGCTTGAACTCGAGCGCGGCCTGTGGCGAGCGCCGTTTGATCAGGCTCGCCAGCGGAATCGTCGCCGCGCCCATCATCATGCCTATGACCGCGAACGGAGACTGGAAGAAGGCGGCCAGAGCCACGCCGGCGCCCATCACCACGCCGCCGATGATCATGCTGACGATCATCATGGTCGTGCCCTTCTTCTCGAAGTCGCCGCGCTCCTTGGCCAGGTCCTTCACCCTCTCTTTCCAGGACTTGAACCAGCGGTGGAACTCGGTCGAGTGCTTCTGCGCTTCCTTCTTGAACTCGTGGAGGGAGATCGTGTCCGCTCCCGTCGCGCACTCCCTGGAGAAGATGAACCGCAGGAGGTCGCGCTCGTAGGAGGCCAGCTCCAGGAGTTCCCTGTTGGACGCCATTTTGAGGATGTAGTCGTACTCGGGCGTCCCGCCAAGCTTCTCCAGGAAGCCGCGGTCCTCTTGTTTCACCTCCTCGATCGTCAGATACCCGCGCCTGGCGAGATCCATGATGGTCCCGACCATGTCGCCCGACCCGACCATCCCCGAAGTCATCAGGTAGCCGACCAGCGCCGGTTGACGCTCGGAAGGCAGCTCCCGGAAGTAGTCCCCCTCGAATCTGACGTCGTGCTCACGACCGAAGCGCACGAAGAGGACCGTCCAGACGAGCAGCGCCACCACGCCCAGCACAATGGCCACGATGGCAGCGAGCCGCGCCCGCTCCGCATGCCGCGCCACGTACTCCTGGGCGGCGATACGTCGCGTATTCGCGTCCTCGGCCCACTTCTTCTCTTCTGCAAACGCGCTGTCCCATATGTCCCCGGACGCCTTGCTGGTTGCGCCCGGCACCAGCTCGGGCGGGAACAGGACTCTCATTTCAACGAACTTCCCGGGCCGCAGGTTCGTCACGCGGAAGCTGACAGCGTCGTCCTCGATCCAGTACTCGCTGGTCAGCTCCGTGTGCAGCCACGCGCGCACGCGGTCCTTGTCGGCGCCAGGCGGGAGGTGGATCGTGCCCGTCACCTCTCTGGTCGGCACGTCACAGTCCTCGCCGATGAACCTCCAGTAGAGCTGCGCGTAGTCATCGTAGACGGTGACCACGTCGTGCACGACGTAGGAGATGTCGAACGTGCGCGTCTCATCATCCGCGCGGTAGAACCACTTCCCGTAGACGCAGTTGCCCGGGTAGTTGTACGAGACCCAGTATGAGTCGGGCGGCTTGCTGTCGTCGAGCGAACGGGGGTCGCCCAGCGTGAACGGACGACCGCCCTCGCCAATCACGAAGTCCGTGATATCAACCATGTTACCGCCCGCGGTCCTCACCTTATCGACCTGGTAGAAGGCCCAGGTGAAATCGCCGTCGAACTCGTAGCTCCGAGCCTCGCGGAACTCGAAGCTGCCGTCCGGGCGGACGGTCACGTCGATGCTGACCTCAGGGAAGTAATAGTCCTTCGCCTCGGCCGGGGCCGACACGCCGGCGAGAACGGCGGCCGTCAGGACGACGGCGATGAAGATCCCTCTGAGTCTGCGCATTACTGACCTCCGATTGCATGAGTCACATGCGGGGCGGGCCGCTGCGGTCCGTGGCAAGCGTCCGTGAGCCCGGGCACGCCGGCCGCAGCCTGGAGCGCCCGGGGCCACATCTTTCCCGCTCGCCCAAAGTTACCACGACATGACGCTCGTTCAAGAGACACTTTCGGCCATTGCTCCCCCGTTGCGGGCCGCGGACGGGCACCGCGGGCCGTGCTCGTTTGAATCTTGATTCGGGAGAAGCGCTGCCGTAACCTGCTTCTCATGTCAGATACGCGGAGCAAGGGCGGAAAATTCGCAGTGGCGGCCAGGAAACGCGCGTGCAGACTGACGTGTCGGCTGGGCAGGAAGCCCATCCTCCGGCGGCCCATCTTCATCGTCGGCTGCGGAAGATCGGGGACGACCATCCTGGGCGACACGCTCGCCGTCCACACATCGGTGACCTACCTGAACGAGTATCGCCGGCTGTGGGCCGACGCCTATCCCGCGACGGACGTGTGGTCCGAGAGGGCGAGGAAGCGAGGGGGACGCCTTGACCTCACCGAGTCCGCCTGCACTCCGGAGCGGAACAGGCGACTCACGATCAATTTCTACTGCGAAACCTTCGCGACCGGCAGGCCGCAGCTGGTCGAGAAGCTCCCCATCAACAACTTTCGGCTACCGTTCATCGACGCGGCCTTCCCCGACGCGCTCTTCGTGCATCTTCTCAGGAACGGCCTCGAGGTCGCCAGGTCGATCGAGAGGATGCCGGTGGAGAGCCAGTGGTATGGGCACGACGACTACAAGTGGAGACTGCTCGAGGAGTACGCGGGGCGGCGCGAGCGCTACCGTGACCTCCCGGTCCTGTGCGACACCGTGCGTCACCGGGGTCTTCTCGAATGGAGGTTGTCCGTCGAAACGGCGGTCGAGTTCCTCGACACACTGCCCGCGGAGCGCCACGTCAGCCTCACGTACGAGGAACTCCTCGACAGGCCGGTCGAAGTCGTCCGGCGAATCGAGGAGTTCGCTGGCCTCGCTCCAAGCAAGACCGTTCACAGCTTCGCGGAGGCCAATCTCCAGAGGAGGTCTCCGAAGATCGACGTTACCCACCTGTCCGACGTCGAGGAGCGCCTGGCGGGCGATCTGATGCGACGCCTGGGTTACCTGGCGACGTAGGCCTCACTCTGCCTGCCCGGCCCTCCCGCGGGCCACGAATCCCCTGAGCTAGCCCTTCGACGAGATCGACACATCCCTGAGCAGCAGATGCGGGTAGTGGTGGCTCCCGATGAAGCCCATCAGCCCGACTCTGGTCACCTCACTCGACAGGTCCACCAGCTGGTCCTTCAGCAGCTTGTAGATGTTGCCGGCGATCATCGTGTCCTTGACGCGGCCGACGATTGTCCCGCCCTCCACCTTGAAGCCGAACGCCACGTTCCCCGAGAAATCCCCGGCGACCAGGTTGCCCATCATGATGCCCATGATGCTGTCGACGATCACGCCGTCGCCGACCCCGGCCAGCAGCTCGGCGTAGGGCGTATCCCCCCCGGCCATCTCCCAGTTCGTGATCTCGGACGCCGGCATCTTCCCGAGGTCCTTGGTCTGGATCAGGCGCTTTAGCTTGAGCCCGTTCCCGGTAGCGGGAAGGTCCAGCTTCGCCGCCGTGCGAAGGTCGGTCAGGAAGCTCCGGAGCACCCCGCTCTCGACCAGCGTTGTCCTCTGCATGGGGACGCCCTCGTCGTCGAAGAGCGCCGAGCTGTAACCGGTCTCCATGAGCCCGTCATCGTAGAGCGACACGCGCTCGTCGAAAACAGTCTCGCCCAACTTACCGGTCAGAGGCGATATGCCTCTGTCCACGATCGAGCCGTCGACGCCGTAGTTCATGGTCAGCATCACGTCCGCGACCGCCCGAGGCGTGAGGATCACCGTCGTGGGACCGCCCTTAACGTTGACGTTCGTCCGCCCGTTTCGGAAGTCCTCGATGGTCTCGTCGACCAGCTTCGAGCCGCCGGCGTCCATCGCGGTCCCGCCGTAGTAGCCGCCGGCATCGAGCATGTTGTCGCCCTCGATCAGCCTGCCCCCGACGTAGAACTGGTAGAGCGTGCGCTCCTGTGTGCTCTCGAATCCCTCGGACGTCGCAACGCTCACCGTCTGGATCCTGCGTTTCGTTCCGGACTCCGCGTTGATCTCACCCTCGTAGTCCAGGATCTTCGCAATGGCGTCCTCGGAGCGCTTCATCATCTCCTCGATGGAGAGCTCCTTGACGCGCTCATCGACCAGCTTCGAGCCGGCGACGTCGGTGGCGCCCGCGAACGCGAACTCCACGGTCTCGCCGCACGCGGACGTCGCGATCGCGTCATCGACCAGACGGTCCAGCCCGTCGCCCTTCGTCGTCGTCGCGAAGCCCATGCGCCCGTCCTTGACCAGCCGCAGCGCGAATCCTGTCTCCTCCGTGTTGGAGAGGTTCTTGAGCTTCGAGGCCTCGTACTCCACCTCGGTCTCGAGGGAGTTCAGGTAGAAGACCTCACAGCGCTCGGCTCCCTTTGCCAGAGCTTTCTCGATGATCTCCCTCACGTTACTCACCTCCGATCACGACGTTCTGGATTCTGACGTGCGGCGAGCCGTCGCTGACGGGCAACGGGAACTGGCCGGCCTTGCCGCACCCGCCCGGTCCGTCGTGGATCTCAAGATCGTCGCCGAGCATGTCGATGTCCTTCAGTGTCTTGAAGACGTTCCCGGTGAGCGTCACGTCGCGAACCCTCTCGGCCAGCTTACCGTCGCGGATCATGAATGCGGTCCCCGCGGTGAACGTGAACATCTCGCCGTTGGTCTGTCCGCCGGAGGCCGTGATCGCGTAGATACCCAGCGACGTTCCGGCAATCATGTCGTCGAAACTCGAATCGCCGGCCTCGATGCACGTGTTGCGCATGCGGCACACGGGCGGATAGCGGTAGTCGATGCACCTGGCGCTGCCGGTGGGCCGCTCCCCCATCTTGCCGGCCGTCTCGCGGGAGTGCAGCCTGCCCGAGAGCTTGCCGTTTGTGATGAGGTACGTTTTCTCGGTCCGCACGCCCTCGTCGTCGTAGACAACGTGGCCCCTCAGGCCCTTGTCCAATCCTGTGTCGTAGACGTTGAGGAACGGCCGCCCGAACTCGCGTCCCAGGACCATGACCTTCTGTAAATTCTTGTCCTCGTAGACGTTGTCGCCCTCAGACAGATGGCCGAACGCCTCGTGAATGAACACGCCGGCCAGACGCGGGTCGAGAACGACCGTGTATTCACCACCCTTGACCTTGGGCGCGTCCAGCTTCTCGACGGCCACGTCGCACGCCTCCGCGACCTTGCCCTCGAGCCCGAGCGCGACGCCGAAGTCGTCGGTCGAACCGAACGCCACCCAGAAGGACTGGGAGTCGCCGTCTCGCGCGGTCATCGCGGCCACCGCCCCACCGAGGTCGATTCGCTCCTGGTAGACCATCGCGCCTTCGCTGCTGCCGAACCACCGTTTGTGGAACCGGTCGAAGTAGCGGACGGACGAACTGGCAATCTCCTCGTGATGACCCAGAATCTGCTTGTTGTAGGCGCGGAAGATCTCGACCTTCCGCTCGAGAGGAACCTCACGCGGGTCGCTCTTGAGATCGAGCGTGACGTCGTCGCGGATCGGCTCGACGTCGGCCAGCTGATTTCTGTCCTTGCCCACGAGCTTCGCCTGGTCTATCGCGTGCTGCGCGAACTCCTCAATGCGGTCCACGCTGTTGAAAGATGCGAACCCCCACCCACCCTGATTGAGCGCGCGGACGTTCCCGCCGAAGTCGACCTTCTTCCCGAGATCCGTGAGCTGCGGGCCGGTGAACTGGACCCTCGACTCCTCGGTCTCCTCGATGTGCACCTCGAGGTAATCACACTGAGAGGAGAACTTCTTGAGCACCTGCTCCAATCTGTCCTTCATAGGATCTCCCCCTGCCGCCGTCCGAGGACGGCCGTTGTGGGGGCGGCATCCGCGCTCTGGGCGGACGACGCCACGTCACGGTAGCTCTAGTCGTTGACCAACGTTATCTTATGACTCATCTCAACGGGCTCGCGGAGCGACCCGCCTACGCTGCAGTACTTCTCCTCGGAGAGCTTCACGGCCTTCTCGACCTTCGCGGGCGAGAGTCCCTTTCCCTTGATGATGTACTCCACCTCAATGCTCGCGTACTTCGCGGGGTAGGTTTTGGTCTTCTCCGCTCTGACGATGATCTCCACGTCCTCGACGGGCTCGCGCATCTTCTTGAGGATCTCCACCGTGTCGCTGCCCGTGCAGCCGGCAAGCCCCCAGAGCGGCAGCTCCGCGGGGCGGAAGCCATCCCCCTCTCCCCCGACCTCTTTGCTCCAGTCCATCCTGACGGTGTGACCCTCGCCGTCCTTTCCCTCAAACTTCCAGCCGCCTATCCACTTCGCCCTGACCTCCAAGCCGGCACCTCCATGGGGTTCGTGTGCTGTCGCCTGTGTGTGTGAGTGTTGTCGGTGCTTGAGTCGCCCGTACCCGACACGGCGCGGGCCCCTGCTCGGACCGCGCGCTGCCCTACCAGGCCGGGATCCTGTACGCTATGCCCAGAGTCATTGACACGCAGTTGCCACTCAGCGGCTCGTCAAGCGCTCCCTCTTCCAGCCCGATGACCCGGTGCCCGTAGCCGCCGTGCGTGTAGTCGGCCCGGAAGAAGCCGGACCACGAGCCGCTATGAATGTAGTCGACGCCGATCGTGACGTAGGCGCCGTACCCGGTCAGCCTCTCGAACGCGTCGGAGGAAGTGGGCTCAGCGTCACGCTCCATGGTGATCTTCGCCCAGCCCGTCCCGACGAACGGCTGGAGGCGATTCTCCTCAGAGAAAGTGTAGCGGGCCCCGACCTGGAAGAGGTCGATGTCCCACTCCTTCTCCTCTTCTCCGAAATCGACGGTGTGATTCGACTGGAGCATGCGCCCTTCGAACGCGATGTTGTCGGATATGCCCCACATCATGCCGAACCCGAATCCCAAACCCTCGGTTACGTCGTATTCCTCACTGTATCCGGCGCCCGTGGCGTAGACCACACGGGGGAACTCCACCCATATTTCGGCCCCCTTGCGACCGTAGCGCGTCGACTTCCAGCCGCGGCCCGAGCCCGCCGCGGACACCTCCACCGCCGTTGCGGCGAGGATCACCGCCGCCAGGACCAGCGCGACGACGGACAGCGTGTGGCTATTCCTCAGTCTCATTCTCGATCCACTCCCCGTATGCCTTCGACACGCCGATGAGGCCGACGGTGACGATCTCCGGCACCTCGTACGGATGTCGCTCAGCGATCCACCGCTCGAGCTGTGCCGCCCGGGCGCCGGTGGTCTTGAAGAGGCACATCCACTCCGATGCCTCCTCAACGGCTCCGTTCCACCAGTAGGTGCTGTCCACCGGGCCGAGCAGCTGACCACAGGCCGCCAGCCGGCGCTCGACCGCTTCGCGGATCAGTTCCTCCGCCTGCTTGCGGTCATCGAGCGTCGTCTGGAGTTGAACGAACTCGTGCGGCATGGACCGTGGCGTCACGTCGCGTGCCTCAGCGTGTGTGTGTGAGAGGGGGCGCCAGTCTGGCGCACTAGATAAGTATATACCTCAGGACAAACAACGCGGCAAGCGAATACACCAGCCAGTGCACTTCCTTCGCCCGACCGGAGAGCGCCTTGATGAGCGGGTAGCTGATGAAACCGATGGCAAGACCGTGCGCGATGCTCGAGGTCAGGGGCATGATGATGAGTGTGAGGAACGCCGGGATGGCCTCCGAGTAGTCGTCCCAGTCGATCCTCCTTATGCATTTCATCATCAGGCAACCGACGATGACGAGAGCCGGGGCCGTCACCGGGTGGAGGAAGATGCCGGGAGCGATCTCGAACCCGCCGCCGAACATCTCGGCCAGAGGCGAGAAGAAGAGAGCAAGGAAGAAGAGACCGGCGGTCATCAGGTTCGCGAGACCGGTCCGCCCTCCCGCGCTGACGCCCGCCGCGCTCTCTATGTAGCTCGTGGTCGTTGGTGTCCCGAGCGAGGCGCCCACCATCGTGCCCACGGAGTCCGAAAGCAGCGCGCGATTGACGCGCGGTAGCTTCCCGTCCTTCATGAAGCCGGCCTGCTCGCCGACCCCGATGAGCGTGCCAACGGTATCGAACATGTCGAAGAAGAGGAACACGAAGATGGGTGTCAGGTACTCCCAGCGCAGGGCCCCCACCGGGTCCATCTTGAACAGCGTCGGCTCGAGCGTCGGCATCGAGAACACACCGTGGAACGCGATCATGCCCGTGGCGACGCCGACCGCTCCGGTCCCCAGGATTCCCCAGAAGATGCCGCCCCGCACCTTCGCCGCCATCAGCGTGCCGGTGAGCAGGAGACCGAACAGCGCAAGGAGTGTCTCCGGGCGGTGGAGATCGCCCAGCGTCAGGTAGGCCGCGGGGTCGGATTCGATGATGCCCGCATCCTTGAGACCGAGGAACGCGATGAAGAGACCTATGCCCGCCGCCGTCGCC
>DAOWCM010000018.1 GCA_030639555.1 Candidatus Eiseniibacteriota bacterium
CGCGACCGGGGAATTCCGGGCGGGCCAGGCGTTGCCGGGCCCGAAATGCCCTGTCGCGGGCAAAATCGCTTGGATTCGGGCATGGTTCTGGTACCATTGTGCGCTGAACTTGGCCGGTCGGCACACGGACGCGCGGCCCGAGTAAGTGCTTAGCTGGCCGCTGCCAGAGGGCGTGCGCGGAGGGGTCTTTGGCTGGGTCGAACCGGACACACGAGTACACGCCGACGGACAAGGAACTCATCGCGAGAGTCCTGGCCGGTGACGAAGCGTCGTACGGGACGCTGGTCGCCAGGTACCAGGACTACGTGTACACTATCGCCGTGCGGATCGTGGGGAGCGACGAGGACGCGGAGGACGTAGCACAGGAGGCGTTCGTCCGGGCGTACCGCGCACTGCCCAGATTCAGGGGCGACTCGAAGTTCTCAAGCTGGCTGTACCGCATCGCAACCAACCGCGCGCTCACGCACCTGAAGAAGCGCCGGAGACGTGCCGTCACGGTCGACATCGAGTCGGGGCCTCACGTGGAGGCCGACGTAATCGACGACGGCCGCGGCGAGGAGATGAGTCCGGAGCTGATGGTCCGGGACGAGGAGTTCCGGCGCGCGGTGCGGGCCGCCGTCCTCGAGCTTCCGGAGCAGTACCGTGTCGTCGTTACGCTCTTCTATCTTGAGGAGCGAAGCTACAAGGAGGTCGTTGCCATTCTCGGGATTCCCATGGGAACTCTGAAGACGCACCTGCATCGCTCGAGGGCGCTCCTCAGGGACATACTCACGAAACAGAACCTGGAGGGCGGGAGGTAGGTTTGGACAAGAGCTGTCTCGACGTCATACTCGACAGGCGCAGCATTCTGAAGTTCAAGGACGACGACGTCTCGTCTGATGTGCTGGACAAGGTGCTCCACGCGGCGCTCAGAGCGTCCGGGCCGGGCGGAACGCTCAAGGGTGGGTACAGGGGTTCTCAGCCGTTCTCTATTATAGTGGTTCGCGACCGCGCCAGGCGCGCGCAGCTCAACGAACTTCTGTGCGAGGGCAGAAGGCCCTGCATGGAGCAGGCGCCGGTCGCGCTCGTTTTCTGCGTGGACACGCATCGCATGAACAGGTGGTGTGCCCTTGGCGGGGGCGCTCCGCACTTCAAGGGCATAGGCGTGCTGTGGGTGGCATTGAGGGCCGTGTACACGGCGGCGCAGAACGCGGTCATCGCCGCCGAATCGCTGGGCCTGGGTTCCCAGTACATCCAGGAGATCGTCTGGCAGCCCTACACGACGCTCGGTTTCTTCCAGCTGCCGCCGCAGGTGCTGCCCGTGGCGATGCTCATGATGGGCTACCCCGAGGAGCGTCCGCCGCTCGCACCGGCGCTCCCGCTCGAGGCAGTCGTCCACAGGGAAGTGTACCGCGATCCGGCCGACGAGGAGCTCGTTGAGCACTTCGCCGAGAAGGAGAAGTACTTCCAGGATTGGTTCAGCAGCCTTCCTGAGGACTCGAAGCTCCGGCGGCACATCGAGTCCAAGGAGGTAACGACGCTCGCGCAGTGGGTGTCACTTCTCACCTACACCGAGAGCTTCTACAAGTGGAGGGACGACATGGTCCGCACGAACCTGCACCTTTCGGAGCTGGAGTAGGCCGCGTGACCGTCGTGACCGAAGGGGCGCGCTGGACTCACGAGCGGCGCGGGCCTTAGGAGTTAGCTTGGAACGCGAGATCCTCTCACTGATCCTCTCCGTCGTTCTCATTGTTCTGCTGGTCCGCTTCCGCGTCGACCTGGGCATCTCCATGCTCGCGGGAGCCGCGACGCTCGCGCTGGTGGTTGGACGCGCCCCGCTCTGGACGCTCGCCGAGCTGGGGCGCGCCGCGATCGCGCCCGACACGTTGTTGCTCCTCGCGCGGATCATCACGATCATGGCCCTGAGTGCGCTGACCGGGAAGCTCGGCTATCTGGACCGCTTCGCATCAGGCCTCGGGGCACTGATCTCCGACAACCGCATCGTCATCGCGCTCATCCCTGCGTTCGGCGGGTTGCTTCCGATGCCCGGTGGCACCATGCTGACGGCTCCGATGGTCGAGAGCGCCGTCAAGACCGGGCACGCCACACCCGAGCAGAAGCTCTTCGTCAGCTACTGGTTCCGACACGTCTGGGAGTACATCTGGCCACTCTATCCGGCAGTGGTCGTGGGCGCCGCGCTGGTCAACCGGCCTGTCAGTGACTTCTTCCTCTACAACTGGCCCATCACGCTGGCGGCCATTGCCTCCGGCGCTTTCTTCGTGCTGAGACGGGTGGACGCGGGCAGGAACCAGCGCGCGAAGAGCGTCAACGGCGGGTGGAAGGACATACTCGTCGGCGTGTGGCCGTTCGGCGTGGTCGTCGCCGGCGTCCTGATACTCGAGGTCGAGCTGATCCTGGTGATACTCGCCGTAATCGCGGTGCTCGTCATCGTGGAGCGACCGCCGGGCATTGACATCTGGCGAGCGTTCCGGCGTGGCACGGAGTTTCAGATAGTGACGCTGATCATCGGCGTCGCGGCGTACCAGCATCTTCTCGGTGCGGTCTCCGTCGTGGACGCCGTCCCGCCGCTTCTGCTGAGGATGAACCTCCCGGAGGTCGTTGTCATAGCCGCTGTCCCGCTGATAATCGGACTCATCACCGGTGTGACCCTGGCCTTCATTGCTGTGAGCTTCCCTCTGCTGATCCCGCTCATGGGCGGCCCGGACATCAACATGGAGCTCGTCATGCTGGGCTTCGCCGCCGGGTTCGTGGGCTGCCTGCTCTCTCCGGTTCACCTCTGCCTTGTGATCACTCGGGAGTACTTCGGCGCCAGTTGGGGCGGCATCTACCGCATGCTCCTGCCGGCCTGTGCCGCCATCATGGTCGTTGCGGCGCTGATCGTGCTCCTGTAGGATAGGCGCTTCACCCAACAGACAGGCGCGTGATCGATGAAAGCGCATGTCCGCGAGCGGGCGCGTGTCATCGGGTGGGCGCTCCCCACCCGGGACGCGCGCTTCGTCCACGGACGCGCGCGGAGGATACAGTGAAAGGGTCAAAGGGCGCCGTCCTGGCCACTGTCGCGGCCGGGCTGCTGTGGGGGTCGTCGTTCGCGGTCGTCAAGATCGGGCTGCGTTCGATAGATCCTTTCTGGTTCGTCTTTCTGAGGTTCGCCGCCGCCTCGGTTCTGGTGATCCTGATCAGCGCGCTGACGGGAAGGACGCGCCGGTTCCTCGCCCTCCTCAGGAATCCGTTGGTCGTGTGGCTGGGTGTCAGCAACGCGGCCGGCTTCGTGTTCCAGTTCAAGGGACAGACGATGACGACTGCCGCGAACGCCGCGCTCCTCATCAACGCGAGCACCATCTTCGTGGCGGTGGCGTCGAGGGTGGTCTTCCGCGAGCGATTCGGTCCGCTGAAGGTACTTGCCGTGCTGGTGGGAATGGCCGGTGTCTTCCTGGTGACGACCGGGGGCCGTCCGTCCGCGGCGATGGGCACCGCTCTTCACGGCGACCTTCTGGTTCTGACGGCTGCCCTTCTTTGGACGTTCTTCATCCTGCTCAACAAGCAGATTGTCGGCGGCCACGACGTGGATGTGCACGCCCTGACGGCGGCCATGGTCACGGTGACCACGGTGGTAGCACTTCCCGTTGCGCTTGTCTTCGGGAGAGGCGGCTTCCCGGGAATGTCGGTCGAGTTGTGGACCGTGCCGTACACGGCGATCTTCTGTTCGATCGCGCCCTTCTACCTGTGGACGTGGGGCCTGAAGCGCATCACGGCGACGACCTCGAGCATCGTGCTGCTGACGGAGGTCGTGTTCGCGCTCACTCTGGCCGCGGTGCTGCTCGGGGAGCGGCTCTCCCCGGTCGCGCTCGTGGGCAGCGTCCTGATCCTTGCCGCCGTCGCGCTCGCGTCCAGGGACAAGGGCGAAGAGGCGCCGGTCGGCCCGGATGTCGTTCCGGAGCAGACGGGCGTCCAGCCCGGGGAGGAACAATCATGAGAAGGCAGGTAAGAAGAGCACAGACCGCCGCCCCCTACCGGAGGGGGGCGCGAACGCGCCACACCCTCGCGATCCTGACCGTGCTCCTGGCAGCGTCGGTCGCGTTCGTCGGGCAGGCATCGGCGGCTGACGAGCAGGTCGGCGAGTCGGCCTCCGTGGACTCGCTTCTGGCCCGCGCCGACCGGGCGCTCGGAGATGGAGACGCCGCCTCGGCCGAGGTGTTGTTCTCGGAGGCTCTGTCGATGGAGTCCGGGGAGCACCGGGCCTTGTGCGGCCTCGCCATCGTGGGGCTCATTGAGGACGACCCCGACAAGGCCATCAAGTACGCCCGCAAGGCCATCAAGAAGGACAAGAAGAACTCGCGCTACCACTTCATGCTTGCCAACGGGTACGGGATGAAGGCGCAGAGGGGCGGCTTCAGGGCGATGTTCTACGGGGGGAAGTTCAAGAAGGAGTGCGAGCTGGCCGTGGAGTACGATCCCGAGAACGTCCAGGCGCATCTCGCCCTTATGTCCTTCTACGCACACGCTCCCTCGATCATGGGCGGCGGAATGGAGAAGGCCAGGGAGCGGGCGGAGACCATCGCTTCGCTAGATGCGTACTATGGCCACGTCGCTCACGCTATGATCGCCAAGCGGGAAGAAGACTTCGTGGCCGCGGAGTCGTCGTACCTGGCGGCTGCGGCGGTGGACTCACAGAACGCGGATGGGTGGTCCCTTCTCGGTACGTTCTACATCGATGTCGAGAGGCCCGCCGACGCCGTTCCGGTCTTCGAGCGCGTCCGCGAGCTTGTGCCTGACGATCTGGTCGCGGTCTACCAGCTCGCTCGAGCGCGCGCGGAGGCGGGGGACGACCTCGCCGCCGCCGAAGAGGGCTTCAAGGCGTACATTGCGGCCGAGGACCGTCCCGAGGAGCCGGAGGTGGCGTCAGCCCACTGGCGGCTCGCGCTGGTGTACGAAGGTCAGGGGAGGTACGCCGAGGCGATGGCCGAGCTCGACGAGGCGATCAGGCTGAATCCCGAACACGTAATGGCGGTCGAGTCGAAGGAGAGGCTCGGGGCCAAACACCCGTAGGCATGCCAGGAGAGTCCCAATGAGCGAGAAGAAACGGCTCGGAAAGGAAGCATACGGTGGTGTCCCGGGCGAAGGCTACAGCCCGTACGTCGAGCACCACGAGACGATGCGTGAGTTCACGCTTCGCGCCGTTATCGTGGGCATTCTGGTCGGCATCGTCTTCGGAGCGGCGAACGCCTACATCGGGCTCAAGGTGGGCATCACCGTCGGGGCGTCCATCCCCGCCGCCGTCATAGCGATCGCGATCTCCAAGTTCTGGCGCGCGACCGTGCTCGAGAACAACATGGTCCAGACGGTGGGTTCGGCCGGCGAGTCGCTCGCCGCGGGTGTCATTTTCACGGTCCCCGCGCTTATCGTGCTCGGGTTCATGCCGCAGCTCTCGAAGATCTTTATTCTATCAGTGGTCGGAGGACTGCTCGGTGTCTTCTTCATGATCCCCCTGAGGAAGCACCTGATCGTCCGCGAGCACGGTCGGCTTCCATACCCCGAGGGCACGGCGTGCGCCGAGGTGCTCGTCGCCGGCGACCGTGGCGGGACGATGGTCAAGCGCGTCATGGCCGGCGTGGGTATCGGGGCTCTGTACAAGTTCATCATGGAGGGTATGGAGCTCTGGAGCTACAAGCCGGAGTGGGATATCCGCGGCATCCAGGGCGCGCGCATCGGTGGTGAGATTACGCCTGCTCTCCTGGGCGTCGGCTATGTCATCGGCCCCAGGATCGCGGGCATCATGCTCGCGGGTGGCGCCATCGCGTGGCTCGTTCTCATTCCCATCATAAAGATGATGGGAAGCGGGCTCTCCGAGCCTCTCTATCCGGCGACGATTCTCATCAGGGACATGGGACCGGCCGCGATATGGAACAACTACATTAGATACATCGGGGCCGGAGCGGTCGCGTTCGGCGGGCTGGTGACGCTCATCAGGGCCATCCCGACCATGGTGCGGTCGTTTGGTTCGGGCATGAAGGAGGTCGCGCGCGGGGCCAGCAGCAGCGGAGCCGTCAAGCGCACGGCATTGGATCTGCCCGTCAAGTACGTGATGGCGGGCGCCCTGGGGCTGGGCGTACTCGCGTGGCTCCTGCCGCAGATCCCGGTCAACGTGGTCGGCGCGATACTCATAGTGATCTTCAGCTTCTTCTTCGTCACGGTCAGCTCGAGCATCGTGGGGCTTGTGGGTAGCACGTCGAACCCTGCCTCGGGGATGACCATAGGCACGCTCCTGGCAACGAGCCTGATCTTCCTTGGTTTCGGGTGGACCGGCACGGCGGGCATGGTCGCGGCCATCTCGGTCGGGGCGGTCGTGTGCATAGCCATCTGCATCGCCAGCGACACGTCGCAGGATCTCAAGACCGGGTTCCTCGTCGGGGCGACGCCGCGCCGACAGCAGTACGGTGAGATCATCGGGGTCCTGTCGTCGGCGCTCGTGATCGGCTGGGTCGTCTTCTTCCTCCACAGGGTCTACGGGATCGGCTCGGAACAGCTGCCCGCTCCCCAGGCCGTCCTGATGTCCATGGTCGTGAAGGGCGTTCTGACAATGTCGCTGCCGTGGACGCTGGTCTTCATTGGTGTCTTCATCGCCGCGTGCGTCGAGCTTCTGGGCATACCGTCGCTACCGTTCTCGGTCGGGCTCTACCTCCCGATCAGGCTCTCGACGCCAATCATGGTCGGCGGGATCGTCAGACAGCTCACCGAGCGCATCAAGGATATGGATCTCAGACACCACCTGCGGGAGAGGGGCGTGCTGTACGGGTCTGGTCTCATCGCGGGCGGCGGCGTGATGGGCATCATCGTGGCGGCGCTCTACAACTCGTCGATGCAGAGTGAGAAGCTCATCGCGGCGGGTGAGCCGGTCGGAGCGGCGACGAGGGTCACCGCGGCCTTCTACAAGTTCGTCAACATAGGGCACGACTGGGCCGGCAACTGGGCGGGGGTCGTTGCGCTCGTAGCATTTGGAGCGCTGACGATGACGCTCGCGTGGAGCATCTGGCCTCCGTCGAGGAGAGGCAGGCGCGGGGCGTAGGCGCAGCGCAGGGTCGCTGCAGCGCTGGTTCGTGGGTGCGCGGGGGCTGCCACGCGTGAATGTCTCCTGTCAGGTGGGCGTCTATTATGAGCGACTGCACACTATAGTGACGAATCCGCTTGACTGGGACGGCGGGCGTTCCTAGAGTGATGGTGCAGTGCACCAGCAGACGGGCGCGGTCCTACGCGGGAACCTGAGGGAAAGTCATCTTGAGGACCATCATCAAGCACGCCAACAGGCGCCTCTACGACTCGAGTGAGCGCAAGGTCATCACCCTTCTCGGGGTCTCCGAGCTGGTCGTGGGAGGCGAGTCCATCTGTGTCGTGGACAAGGCGTCCGGGGAGGATATCACGGTGGTCACCCTGCTTCAGTCTCTCCTGGAGCGGCTGAGGAAGCGGTCATCGGAGGGGTTCGGGGGTGAGGACGCCGACCGGCTCGTCGCCGCGCTGAGGACGGCAATGGCGACGGGCTGCGAAGCCGGTGAGTCGTACGATTCCGAGGCCGAAGCGGGTCACAGAACCGGCGCCGGCACTGCTGGGAGAGCGGCCTAGCGACGTCGCGGCTTAGGCGTCCACGCGGGCCTTCAGGGGAGCATGTGAACGAGACGAGAGACACAAGCAGCAAAGGCCTCCTGAATCTCTTCAGGGACAGAAACTTCTCGCTCCTGTGGGCGAGCACGGTCGCCTCGCAGCTGGGTGACCACCTCAATCTCATGGCCCTCACGGCTCTGATCTTCTCCATGAGCGCCGGCGCGATCAAGGGTCTCGAGTTCTCGAAGATCCTCCTCCTTGCCAGTGCTCCCGTGCTCATCTTCGGTCCGATCTCAGGCGTCTACGCGGACCGGCTCTCGCGTAAGAAGATGATGATAGTCTCGGACGTGCTGCGAGCGCTGCTGGTTGCGAGCATACCGTTCGTTGCCCGTTCGATGATCTCTGTCTATGTGATTCTCTTCATCGTGTTCACCGTCAACCGCTTCCACCTCTCGGCCAAGTCGGCGGCGATCCCTCAGATCGTTGAGGCCGACAGGCTTCTCGCCGCGAACTCCCTTCTGAACGTGGCCATGATGGCGGCCATCGTGTTGGGTCCGTGGGGTGGCGGGCTCCTGGTGGCGCGGTTCGGCTTCACGGCCGGATTCCTCGCCGACTCGGGCACGTACGTCATATCCGCGGTGTTCGTAACCTTCATCACGTTGAAGAGCATGTCCGAGATGAGGAAGGCGCGCCAGGCGGAGCACGCGGCGCTGCGGCACGCGCTCGGCGAGACGGCCAGGCAGACCCTGAGGGCGCACTCGCGCGCTGAGCTGGCCGGAGGCGCGGCGAAGCTGGGCCGGGAGATCGCGGCTCCTCTGGAAGAGGAGGTTGAGGTCATCGGGTCCGCCTACCATCGCCTCATGGCCGATCTCAAGGACGGCGTGGCGCAGATGCGGGGCAACCGAGTGGTCGTCTACTCCACCGTTTCCTTCTCCGCCGTCATGCTGGTCGCCGGGTTCGTGCTTATCGCGTGTCCGGTGCTCGTGCGCAACGAGTTCGGACTCGGAGCGGCCGACGTGGGGATGCTGTTCTCCGTCGGCGGCGTCGGCATGCTGCTGGGCTCGCTCGTGGTAGGCAAGTTCCTCCAAAGGACTCAGCGGCGGGCGATCATCACGGTCAGCTTTCTCGCGTCCGGCGTCGTCATCATGGTTCTTTCGACGGTGGGCTCCATCCCTGTTCTCGGAGCATGGATATTCGTGCTGGGTCTGCTCATTGCGCCGACGATGGTCACCTGCGACACGATCCTCCAGGAGAATATGCCGGCTGAGGTTGTTGGAAAGGCCTTCGGGTTTCGCGAGATGGTCAGCAAGGCGGCGTTCGGCGTGGCAGGTATCGCTTCGGGTATCATCGTCGACATCATAGGCCCGAGGAGCCTCCTGGTGGTTCTCGGAGCGGCGGCCGTCGTGTACTCCGCGCTCTCGCTGGTTCTCCTCGCGGACACGTCCAAGCTCAATCTGCTCAACGCCTACCCGCTGCTCAGGGCGGGCTCGGTGCTGGCTGCAAATCTGCCGCGGAGGATGAGTTACTGGCTGGCCTCGGTGCTCTCCGGCATTGCCTTCATCGTGATGCCCGACAAGCGGCGGGTGGCCAGCGAGAACGTGTCACGCGTGATAGGGAGGCCTCCGGAGAGCCCGGAGGTCAGGGCGCTGGCCAGGCAGATGTTCCGAAGCTACGCCCTCTACTGGGCCGACTTCTTCGGGCTGAACGGGAGGACCCGCGGCAAGGTGCATGAGATCGTGCGCACCGAGGGGCTCGAGCATCTGAAGGAAGCGCTCCGCGGTGGTAGGGGCGCGCTCCTGGTGACGGCGCACCTGGGCAACTGGGACATGGGCGGCGCGGCCCTGGTGGAGACCGGCGAGCTGCCCGTGCTCTCCGCTATCGTGGAGCCGGTCACGCAGAGAGCGTCCGAAAGGTCTGTCACCTCCATGCGTGAGCGGCGCGGCATCAAGGTCATCCCGCTCGGGAGGCCGTTAGGGATAGCCCGGGCCCTCAGGCGGAATGAGGTGGTCCTTGTGGTCGGCGAGCGTCTGATCGACGGCGACGGTATCGAGGTCGAGTTCTTCGGTGAGAAGACCCTGTTTCCCAGGGGAGCGGCGTACTGGTCCGCGAAGCTCGGGGCTCCGATAGTGCCCGCGTTCTGTATCCGTCAGCCCGACGGCACCTTCGTGAGCCACATCGAGGCCCCGCTTGCGGCCGCGGTCGAGGAAGACGGGGAGTTCGATGAAGCGGTACACACTCAGCAACTGGCCAACATCATCGAGAACTACATTGCCCGCTACCCGGAGCAGTGGTGCATGTTGCAGCCCATCTGGGGCAACGCGGGAGGACGCTCTTGAAGATAGGCATTGTCACAACGACCTACCATCCCTATCCGGGCGGCGTGCCCGAGCATGTTTACCACATCTGCGTCGAGCTCGGCCGTCTGGGGCACGACGTCCGCGTTGTGACCACGCACTTCGGTTCGGGCCGGGCGCCGAACGAGGAACAGGTCATAAGGATCGGGCGCTCGGTGCCGGTTCCCGCGAACGGTTCCATCTGCCCCGTGGCCGTCGACGTGCGCATGAGAGGAAAGGTGCGCAGGATGCTTCTGGCGGAGCGGTTCGATGTCCTGCACCTGCACGAGCCGCTCATGCCGGCGCTGTGCCTGGCCGTCCTGGCCGAAGCGGAAGTTCCCGTAGTGGGTACGTTCCACGCGAACAACGAAGGAGCCCTGGGCTACAGGTTGTTCGGCGCTCTCCTTGATAAGTACTTCGACAAGCTGGACGCGAGGGTAGCCGTGTCCGCTGCGGCCGCGCGGACGGTCTCCAGGCACTTCGGCGGCGAGTACACGATCATCCCTAACGGGGTGGACATCGAGAGATTCTCGACTACCGCTCCCGCTCACGACGAAGGGACCTTCACCATCCTGTTCGTCGGGCGGCTGGAGCCGCGCAAGGGTGCGAAGTTCCTGCTGAGGGCGATGCCTCGCATTCTGCGGGAGGTTCCCCGGGCACGTCTGGTCGTCGTTGGGAGCGGACCCATGTCCGGCTACTACCGGTCGCACCTACCGGACGGCCTGGAGGACCGCGTCGTGTTCGCCGGACGCGTGTCCGGAGATGCTCTCACCCGGTACTACGCCGAGGCGGACGTGTTCTGCTCGCCGGCCATGGGTGGGGAGAGCTTCGGGATAGTCCTGATCGAGGCGATGGCCGCCGGCGCGGCAGTTGTCGCGTCCGACATCGCGGGCTACAGGGACGTGGTGAAGGACGGAGCAACCGGCCTTCTGGTGAGCCGGGGTGACCCGGATTCCATAGCTGCGGCCATAGTCAGACTGGCTCGCGACGGTGAACTCAGACGGCGTCTGGTCGAATCCGCCGGGACCGAAGTGCGTCAGTATTCCTGGGATCGAGTCACCGCGCGGATTCTCGACATCTACGAATCCGTGGTCGACGGCAGGGCGGCGGATCCCGGCGAACACGGTGAACCTGTCGTCGAAACCGAACAGAGCGAGGAAGGAGTCGAACTCGACGTAATCTGAGCGCGACGGTATTCAGGTACCAAGGAGTACGATGGAAAAAGGACTCGCAACGAGTCCGGTTGGTCAGGTACTCCAGATACAACGCCGGCCTCACGGAGCCGCATTCGGGTACGCACCTCGCGCAGAGGGCGGTCGGGGTCGTATTGGGTTGTTGGGCAAAGGAGGGGTGAATCATGTTGGACAAAGCGGAGCTCGGCAGAAGGGTCAAGCTCGAGCGTCTGGCTAAGAGCATGACGCTCAAGCAGGTGGCGGATTCCTCGGGCATGTCGCCCACGCACATTTCGGAGATCGAGCGCGGCAGGACGTCGCCGACCGTCGGCGCGCTTCTTCGGATAGCCCGGGCGCTCGGCAAGTCTGCGACTTACTTCGTCGAGGACGATGAATTGCCTACCGTGTCGATCGTACGTCGGCACGAGCGCCCGCACCGGGCGATACTGGACGGTGACAGGAGTGTCGCAGACGTCGTCTTCCTTACCAAGGGCATCCCCGCGGGGCGACTGCGCGTCGTCCAGTTCCAGGGCCTGTCTCAGGGAGAGATCGCCGGTCCCGTCCATCAGGGTGAGGAGATTCTGCTGGTTACGACGGGGAAGATCCGTGTCACCGTTGGGAGTGAAGATTTCGAGCTCTCGGAGGGCGACTGCATTCAGTTCAAGGGCAGCGCGCCGCACAAGTTCGTAAGTATAGGTGACGAGCAACCGCAGGCGTTCTGGATCACGGCGTCCGAGGGACTGCTGTCGCCCTAGCCGGAAGATCGAAATCGAAGCTGCCAGGGAGCACGGGCGGGCGGTTCCCGCGCCTGTCCGCATCGATGAAATCTCGGAAGGGGGTTCGAGCGTGGCACCACCTCGCAATCCGCATTCCCGGCTGCTCGCGATAGTACCCGTGGCGCTCGTTCTCATTGCCGTCATGATCTCCACGACGGCCGCCCGGGCTACGGGTCCGACCGTCGATGAGCTGGGACTGTCGGCCGAGGCGCGTCGGCAGCTCTCGGAACACGGCTTCGTCGTGGTGCCGGGTGGGAGCGGGGATTTCCCCGAGACCTACGCCGCTCTTGCGGAGCGCGACCTGCCCGTATTCGTTACGTCCGACTCGGTCCTTCGCGTCGCCGACCTTCTGATAGACAGAATCCTCCGGACCATCGAGGAAGTCTATCTCTATGACAGGCTGTGGCAGCTGTCGCGCGAGATGGTGCGGCTTCTGGAAGACGACTACCTGCGTTCGAAAGACGCGATGGTCAAGGACGCCGCCCGGCGTGATCTCGCCTTCTTCGCCGTCGGGCTGAGTCTGCTCGACGCTGACTACTTCCCACCCGAATCCGTCCGGGGCCTGGTCGAGCGCGAGCTCGAGCTTATCGAGGACGCCGACCGGCTGGTCATCTCCCCGATCATGGGTCGGACCCCTCTCGATCAGGTGGTCGGTCCGGGTGAGGACTACACGCGCTACGTTCCCACCGGCCACTACGCTTCGGACGAGCGTCTCGGGCGGTACTACCGAGCGCTCACCTGGTACAGCAGGATGGCGTTCGCGCTTCCCGAGAGGCCCGTCGAGGACTACACGCTGACGGTGCAGGCTCTGCTCGTCGTCAGAGCTCTCGGGAGAGAGGCGGGGGAGTGGTTCGAGCTGTGGGAGCGTATCAACTACCCGCTGACCTTCTACTACGGTGGAGCGGGAGACCCGACAGTCGCGGACTACATGGAGCTGGCCGACGAAGTGTTCGGTCGCGAGTTCGAGCGGGACACCGCCGCGACCGAGTCGCTGCTCATTGTGTTCGTTGACAGGGTCTCCGAGATGGCCCCCGCTCACGTCCAGACGCATGAACTGCGCGGTATGCGGTTTCTGCCCAGGGATTTCCCTCCGGCGACCAACTACTTCGGTCTTCTTGCGGGCGGCGAGGACAGGCCTCTTCCTACCTCGCTCGATATCCTGTCGCTCCTGGGGTCGTCCGCGGCGCGGTCGCTGCTCGATGAGAGCGACGTGTTCGACGACAGCGTGTATCGTCGGACGCACGAGTCCATCGAGCGCGAGCTGGAGACGCTGACGTACGGGGACTGGACGCGTGACCTCTACTGGGGCTGGCTTCACTGCCTGGCGGAGCTCCAGCTTCCCCCCTCGGGCAAGGCTCCTGGGTTCGTGGCGAGTCCGGCCTGGGGCTTCAAGGAGCTGTCAACCGGAAGTGCAGCCTGGGCGGGCATCCGGTACCAGGCCGCGGAGGCAGTGCTGTCCCGAAGGTCAGGCCGCCGGCCGGCCGGCGCCGCCGGGGTCCCCGTGCTGGTGGAGCCCTACCCCGGGCTGTACTCGCGGCTCGGAGAACTCATCGAGAACCTGAGGGACCGCCTGTGGGAGCACTACCTGCTGGACGACACTATCGACGACCACATGTCCGAGTTGATCGACTTCCTGAAGTTGCTCGAGCGGGCGTCGAAGGGAATGCTGGCGGACGGTACGCCTCCTCCTGAGGTGGCGGCCGCGCTCTCCGACTACGCGCGGGTCCTCGGGCGTCTGGCAGGCCGCGAGGCGATGCGCATGCCAGGCGAACACTCGTGCGTTCTGCTATCTGACGTGGCATACGAAGACCTGGACACCGGTCGGATCCTGCAGAACGCGGTCGGTACTCCCGACATCATCTACGTTGTGGCGGACCTGGGCGAGGGCGAGACCGTCTTCGCCGGCGCCGTCCACTCCTTCTTTGAGATGGAGCTCTCGGGCCGCGAGGAGCTGGAGGCGGTGGGGTGGCCGTCCATTCTGCGATCGTGTCCCGTGAACCGTCCCTACTGGGTGAGCAACTTCATCGCGGAGTAGCGGTGGGGGATGCAAGCCTAAGTCGGGGGCATCTGAATCGGGGCCGGCCCGGGCGACGCCGGTGGCCTACTCGTATCTGAACGCGGCGACCGCCGCGGCCGAGAACACAACAGCGAATCCGAGAAGAACGAGCACCTGAGGCATGACGCCAGAGAGCGTATAGCCGCGGCTCATCAGGTTATGCATCGCGTCCATCGCCCAGCCGGTCGGTATGAGATGTCCGACCGTCTGGTAGGCTTGGGGCGTGATCTCGAGCGGCCACCAGAGCCCGCCGAGCGCGCACATCGTGAGCGAGAGGGCCAGTGAGAGGGTCTCGGCCCGCCTGGAACTCCTCGACAGGCTTCCGATCAGAACTGACAGGCCCGCGACGGCCGCGACGTACGCCGCGCCGACGAGCGCGAGCGCCAGCATGCTGTCGCCCCAATCGACGCCGAACGCGAGCGCGCCGAACCCGATGAGGAACCAGAGCTGCACCGTTCCCACGACGAACCTCCACGCGAGGTTCGCGATGACTATCTCGCTCCTGCGCACCGGAGCGGTGAGGAGCCTGGCTAGCGTCTTCTCCCGTCTCTCCGTGACCAGCATGGACGAAAGCATCAGCCCGTTCAGGAGGACGAACATCAGGGCCATCGCCGGCGACGAGTGCTGGAAGCTCATGTCCGGCGCCTCCGACCGCGCGGGTCGTCCCAGTCTCTCGACTGCGACCGTCATCGACGGCCTCTCGAGTTCCTCGGAGACGAATGCCCGGATCGCCTGAGCAAGCTCGAGTTTCTTCTGCGCCGACGGTGTTCCGCGGACGGCCTCGTGCGCGTCCACGATGGCCCGCTCCGCCAGCTCCTCCGCGTTGAGCTTCGCGACGACTCTCTCGACGGCCTGGCGTGTGACAAGCGGGTTCATCCGCTCGGGGTTCCTGTGGAACGTGAGTTCTACGTGGTCCTGCGCGGTCAGCTTCTCGCTGTAGTCGCGCGGAATGACGAGGGCCGCCGACCTGTCGCCGTCCTCGACCAGGAGCCGGGCATCCTCGTCAGCATCATCACCTTCGAGCATCAGGAGGTCGATCTCGTCGGACCGCAGAATCGCTTCTAGCAGCTCCTCGCCCCGACTGCCCTCGTCCATGTTCGCGACCGTCAGGGCGTACCTCACGGGCGCATCGTCACCGCCGCCACCGCCCGAGAACGCGATGCCTGCTACGAACGTGAAGACGATGGGCATCGCGAGCAGCCAGAAGAGCGCGGACCGGTCCGAAAGAAGCAGCCGCACGTTCATCGCCGCTATTGAGTAGATCCTCTTCACGCGCGTCCCTTCCTCAAGCCCGCCTTCTGGCCAGCAGAAACACGGCCAACACGACGAACACGGCCGACATGGCCGAGATGATGGCGATCTCCTGCGTGATGCCGGCGAGGCCTGCGTCGTCGAAGATCAGTTTCTTGAACCCACCGTGGGCCCAGTAGTTGAACGTGAAGCGCCCGA
>DAOWCM010000285.1 GCA_030639555.1 Candidatus Eiseniibacteriota bacterium
CATGAAGCGCCGCAGGATCGAGCTGGGCGCGACGATGGTGCTCGAGGAAGGGAAGAACTGGATCGAGGCGGACGCCGACGTCTGTGAGGCGATCGACTTCCTGGAGTTCTATGCGCGCGAGGCCATCAGGTACGCCGAACCCCAGGGCCTGACTCCATACCCCGGCGAGCAGAACGAGTACTTCTACGTCCCTCTGGGAGTTGGTGTCGTTATTCCGCCGTGGAACTTCCCGCTGGCCATCCTGGTCGGCATGTCATCCGCGGCGATAGCCGCCGGCAACACGGTCGTCCTCAAGCCCTCGAGCGACTCTCCTCTTATCGGCTACAGGTTTCTTGAGATCATGGAAGAGGCCAAACTCCCGGCCGGTGTCCTCAACTTTTTCCCCGGCAGCGGTGGTGTCGTCGGAGACACGCTGGTGTCACATCCGCGGACCAGGTTCATCTCGTTTACGGGCTCGCGTGCGGTGGGGCTCGGTATCGTCGAGCTCGCGGCCAAGACCCAGCCGGGCCAGATCTGGATCAAACGTGTTGTCGCCGAGATGGGTGGCAAGGACGCCATCATCGTCGACTCCGAGGCCGACCTCTACGCCGCCGCAAGGGGCGTGGCCGCGGCGTCCTTCGGGTTCCAGGGGCAGAAGTGCTCCGCGTGCTCCCGCGCGATCGTGGATGCTGAGGTCTACGACGATTTCCTGACGAAGCTCGTCGCCGAGACGAAGAAAATCACCGTAGGTCCCGTCAAGGACCAGGACAACTACATGGGCCCCGTCATCAATCAGAAAGCGATGGACTCGATTCTCAAGTACATTGAGGTCGCCCAGAAGGAAGGTGGGAAGTTGATGTTCGGCGGCAGGCCCGCTGGTGACGCCGGCAACGGCTTCTACGTCGAGCCGACCATCATCGCCGACGTGCGCTCGAGAGACACCATCGGGCAGGAAGAGATCTTCGGGCCGGTCTGCGCCGTCATCAAGGCGCAGGACTTCGATGACGCGCTCCGGATCGCCAACGACACCGAGTACGGGCTGACGGGTGCCGTCTACACCAAGAACCTCGAGAAGCTCGCGCGTGCACGGAACGAGTTCCACGTCGGCAATCTCTACCTGAACAGGAAGTGCACCGGCGCACTCGTCGATGTGCACCCGTTCGGCGGCTTCAACATGTCGGGAACGGACTCGAAGGCGGGCAGCCGCGACTATCTGCTGCTCTTCATGCAGGGCAAGTCGGTGTCGAAGAAGCTCGAGTATGCGAAGAGCGGGGGGCTGTAGCCGCAGCGGCGCAGAAGCGGCACCGTGAGAACCGAATCCGACGCACGACGTAGAAGAACGAGGGGGAAGGCGTGATGCCTTCCCCCTTCGCGTCG
This sequence comes from Candidatus Eiseniibacteriota bacterium, assembly GCA_030639555.1. Classification (GTDB taxonomy): domain Bacteria; phylum Joyebacterota; class Joyebacteria; order Joyebacterales; family Joyebacteraceae; genus JALGZG01. The sequence continues at coordinate 1,357 of DAOWCM010000285.1, forward strand.
TACGTCCACACGTTCCGCGCCGCCGACCGTGCGCAGGCGCTGCTATCCCATCTCCAGCCTTACCTCGAGCGGCATGCCTCGCGCGAGGATCTCCTCGATGAACCTGTCTCCGTCGATGGCGAGCTCCTGAGGAGTCGCGCCGGGCGCCGTCTCGCCGCGTGCCATCATCATGCAGATGATGGACGCGGGCAGCGCCGTGCCGCGCATCATCGCCGTGAGGCCCGTGCGCTCATCCCTGTAGTCGATCATCTCGTAAACGGCGCGCGCCTTCTTCCCGTCCTTCTTCCCCTCGACGGTCACGCGAACCAGTACGACGTCGTCGTGCCCCTTCGGGAGGTTGTTAGCGATGACGCTCTCCAGGACGCTTCGTGGCGGCACCATCAGTCCGCCGGCATCGACCGGCGTGCCGTCCATCAGTCCCAGCTCGAGGATGGTCCGCATCTTGTCCGCGTGTCCGGGGTACCGGATCGTCTTGTAGTCCAGCTCGCGCACCAGCCCGAGCAGCGTGTGGGGGAGAGTCGACGTGCCTCCGGACGTGTTGAACGCCTCGAGCTTCCCGAACGGCGGCGGGAACTCGATCTCCTCGACGTCCACCAGCGGCTCGACGTTCTCGACGATCCTCCCGTCTTGGATGGCCACGCAGGGCTCGACGTACTCGTTGATGAGCCCCTCTACCGAGAACACGAGCATGTAGTTCAGCGGCGGGCGCGGCTTCTGGGGCAGCCCGCCCACCCGGATGCGCACGCTCTCGGCCTCGTCCATCTTCCTCACGCCGTGCATCGCGAGGGGGCAGACCATGCCGGGGGCCAGCCCCGTGTCCGGGATTATTGAGATGCCCGCGGCTTTCGCCCTCTCATCGAGCTTGAGCTGCTCGGCGACGACCGTGTTGTTGCCGCCCATGTCGTTGAAGTGGACGCCCGCCTCGATGGCAAGCTCAGACAGCTCGAGGTTGACCGTGTAGCTCACGGCGCCGAGCACCGCGTCGGCCTCCTTCATGGCCGCGAGCATGCGGTCCCTCTTCTTGACGTTGAGCTCCACGTGCCTGACGCAGTCGCACCGCGCGAACTCGGCGGCCTCCTTCGCCCTCTTTCCGTCCACGTCGGCGATCGTGACTTCCCCGACGTCGGGTTGTCTGCACATGTCCCACGCGGCGGCGCGCCCCATGAGGCCTCCGCCAAGTACCAGCATCCGCATACGCTGCCTTCCTGACTAATCGTCTATGTCGACCTCGGCCGGCGGCCTCGTCAGCAGGCTCCCGACAACAACCGCCACGAGGGCGAAGATGAAGGCGGGGACGAGCTCGTACACAAAGCCCTTGAGCACCGGCACGTTATGCCAGATGACCGTTATCACCGAGCCTGTGACCATGCCCCAGAACACACCCCACTTGGTCGTCCGCTTCCACCAGAGCGAAAGCACTATGCCCGGGCCGAACGCGGCACCCAGGCCCGACCAGGCGTACAGCACGAACCAGAAGACACGCTCCTTCACGCCCAGGGCCAGGACGAAGGCTATCACTCCTATCAGCACGGTGCCGATCCTGCTGATCGCCAGAAGCCGCTTCTGAGGGGCGTCCTTGTTGATGAGCTGGTGGTAGATGTCCTCCGAAAGCGCGGACGTGGCGACGAGAAGCTGCGAGTCCGCCGTCGACATCATCGCGGCGATGGCCGCCGAGATGACGATGCCCGCGAGCCCCGCCGGCAGGAAGAGCGTCGCCATCTGCGGCATCACGTGCTCTGGGTCGGCCAGCCCGTTGGCTCCGAAGTGGGCGAGGCCCGCGATGCCGACGAGCACCGCGCCCCAGAACGCGACCACGACCCAGGACATCGCGATCATCGTGCCCTTCCGGATGTCGTTCGGGCTCCTGATGGCCATGAACCTCGTGAGAAGGTGAGGCTGCCCGACGTAGCCGAGGCCGATGCCGAGGCTCCCGATGATGAGGCCCATGATGAGCGGGCGGCCGGTCTGCCCGCCCGTGGCCAGGAGGAGGTTGGGGTCGATGTCACCGATCCTCTCTGCTATGCCCGCGATGCCGCCCAGCTCGATCCAGGCGACGAGCGGCAGCAGTATCATCGCGCCGGCCATGAGGATGCCCTGCACGAGGTCCGTC
>DAOWCM010000115.1 GCA_030639555.1 Candidatus Eiseniibacteriota bacterium
CGACGAGCGGCGACGAATCTACCGACGCGCCCGGGCCGCTTCCCTTGATGCGCTGACCGTTAGCGACGCGTCGTCCCGCACTCCCTTGCCGAGAAGCGAGTCGCCCACAGCGGCGATGACCGCGCCGTTGTCGGTGCAGAGGTTCTTGGGCGGCACGACGGCCACGAGACCGAGCCGCGCCGCTTCCTCCTCGAATCGCGCCCTCAGTGGACCGTTGGCGGCCACGCCGCCGCCAAGGCAGACCGACGGCACATCGTGGGCATCGGCGGCCCACATCGTCTTGGTGACAAGCGCGTCAATCACCGCTTCCTGGAAGCTCGCGAGGAAATCGGCGAGTTCGTCGCCCTCAGGTATCTTCTCGAGGTCGTCGACGCGGTACCTGACCGCGGTCTTGACGCCCGAGAAGCTGAAGTCCAGGTTCCCGCGCTTCATCATCGCCCTGGGGAAGTCGATGGCGGCCGGGTTGCCGCCCGCGGCGAGCTTCTCGATGATCGGCCCGGCCGGGTATGACAGTCCCAGGAGCTTCCCCACTTTGTCGAATGCCTCTCCCGACGCGTCGTCGCGCGTTCGCCCGAGCGTGCGGTACCGACCCCAGTCCTCGACGAGTATCAGCTCGGTGTGGCCGCCCGACACGACCAGACAGATAGTGGGAAGCGGGATGTCAGGCTCGGCCAGCCGAACGGCGAAGACGTGGCCCTCGATGTGGTCGACTCCGACCACTGGGATGTCGAGCGAGTACGCCAGCGCTTTGGCGAACGAGACGCCGACCAGAAGGCACCCCACGAGACCGGGGCGGCTCGTGACCGCGATGCCCTCAAGGCCATCGTAGCCGATTCCCGCGGCAGCGAGCGCCTTCTCCACGACGGGCTGGATGGTGCGGATGTGCGCGCGGGAGGCGTACTCGGGCACGACACCGCCGAACTCCGCGTGGATGAGCTGGGAGGCCACGACGTTCGAGAGAATCGAGCGGCCGTCCGAGAGAACGGCCGCCGCGGTCTCGTCACACGATGTGTCGATGCCAAGGACTATCATGTCGTGATCCGGCCGGCCCGGCGCGCCGCTGACTCCGGGAGCCGTCCCTACTTCAGTGTGACGGTGACTCGCGCGGGAGTCACGCCGTGGACGTCTATCCCCTCCGGAACGTGAACCTCGGGAACAAGCTCGTGCGTTCCCCTCGGAAGCCCCATGGCGTTGACAAGGACCCGTACATCCTCAGCCCGGAGCGATGAAGCCAGATGGTCCGGTCCGGAGAGCGTCAGCTCCACCGTCGCAGGGATCACCGTCGCCTCCCTGAACCCGAGCTCGTGCTCGAACAGCATCGACACGTCCGGGAGCGTCGTTATCTTCGTCCCCTCCACGCCGACGAGGACGCGGACCTCTTTCGGAACGGCGTGGAGGTTCCACCGCTCCTCGAACTCGATGCGGCGAACCGCGTCGACACGGTTCCTGCGGCCGTCGATGCTCAGGGGCACCGTCCTGACGGATGTGAGCTCCGACACTACTCGGGCGGGACCGAAGACGAACACGGACTCGGGCAGGCTGCGCTCTCTGCCGAGCAAGTAGTAGCCGTCAGCCGGCGCGCCCTCTATCACGGGCCACACGGCGACCCTTCTGTTGATGAGCTCGTCGATCTCGAGGTCCAGGCTTCTCGGGTCGCGGACCTCGACCACCTGCACCTTCGCGTCACGCGACAGGACGACGTTGGCCGATGACAGGCTGACCCTGAAGGTGCCACCGGCCCGCGCCCCGGCCATGTCGACGACGGCGTAGGGCTCGCCCCACAGGTTCAGGCGGACGAGTTCCTTGTTGTCGCCCTCCAGAAGGACGTCGATACTGTCAGGGATCTTCTCGACGTACGTGAGCCCGTCGGGCACGTTCCGGAGGATCAGCGGGATCGAGAAGAGCCGGGTGCCCTCCTGTTCCCCCTTGGCGAACATCCACAGAACGATGCCGACCACCAGGGCCGCCATCTTGATGTGCATGTTGTTGAAGATCGCTCTCCTGAACGGCACCGCGCATCCCCCCGACCCCGTCCGTGGCCCAGGCCCTCTTCTGCTTCGACCGCGTCCGGCGCCGTGCGTCTAGGATCTTGTAACTGCGAGAACCTGGTTCACCTGAATGGTCGCTCTGGGATCGAGACCGTTCATGGAGCGAAGGTCGTCGATCGTGATATCGTACCGTCGGGCTATGCTCCACAATGTCTCGCCCGGTGCCACCTTGTGCATGCCCCCGTGCTGCGCGACCACCGGAGCGTATCGGCCGAAGAAGTCATCGACCGCAGCAGCTAAGCACTCCGCGTAGCTCTGACGGTACGAGGATCGCTTGAGCTTGTTGACGTCGGACGAGTTCGTCAGGAACCCGACCTCCACGAGAATCGATGGCATGGCGAGCGACTTCAGCACGAGGAAACCCGCCTGCTTGATGACGCAGTCGCTGACCCTGGCCCCGCTGAGTTCGTCCCTCACCAGCCCCGCGAGGTCGCTGCTCTTCTGCACGCTGTCGCTCATCTTGAGGTCGACGAGAATCGAGAGCACGTCCGCGTCCGCGTCTGGAGACACACCTCCCACGAGGTCGGCCGCGTTCTCCCTGTCGGCCAGCTCCCTCGCCGCCTGGTCGCTCGCTCCGCGTGGTGAGACGTAGAATATCTCGGTTCCGTCCGCACGCCTGTTGGGAGCGCTGTTGGCGTGGATGCTGATGAAGACGTCTCCTCCGCTCGCATTGGCGAACTCCTTCCGCTTCGCCAGCCGGACGAAGTAGTCGCCGTCGCGCGTGAGGCGGACGTCGTAGCCGCCGCGGGACTTGAGCAGCGCGGCGAGCCTCTTGCTGACGTCGAGAACGATGTCCTTCTCCACGAGCACACGGTTGCCGAGCGTCCCCGGGTCCTCGCCGCCGTGCCCCGGGTCGATGATGATGACGCGGGGTGTGCTCTCTCCGGCGCCTTCGGGGCGCGCGGGCGGGGCGGCGCCGGGTTGTTCTTCATGGAAGATGTCGATGACAATGCGGTTGGGCTTGTTCAAGTAGGGCTTGAGAGAAAACACGGCGTGGGCGGACGCGGTCGTGAGATCGACGACCACCTGCGTCCCGCTCCGGAGCTGGTTGAGGCGCACGCGGTCGACGAGACCGTCGCCCACAGGTGTCGCGACGTGCGCACCGCCGATGCCCCCGCCGACGATAAGAACGACCACGCGGTCGGGGTCGGTCAGGACGCTCGTCGAGTAGGAAGCCTCGGCGGTCAGGTCGACGACGACGCGCGTGTGGTCCGGGGCCGTCCAGTAGCGCACGGCGGACACGTCGGCGCCGGCGGCCGCGGGCAGCGGTGTCGCGCCGACGATGGCGCTCACGGCAACGAGCACAAACATTACTGTATGGAACGGACGTCGTTTCACGCCGTCCTCCGAAGGGCGCCTCCCAAGAAACGCCGGTGGTCGTGTTGCGTTCAGATGCCCGCTCTCTTGCGGCCTCGAGGAGGTGCGGTCTCGCCAGGCTGGACGACCACCGTAGCGGGCTTCCTGAGCCACTCGGAAGCTACTCTGAGGATGTCGTCCTTGTCAACCCGATTGACCGCTGCGAGGAAGGAATCAGCGAAGTCGAATCCGAGCCCCGCAAGCTCATACGACGCGAGCCGTGCGGCTCTTACGAGGTTCGTCTGACCGAATATCACGTGCCGTCCAACCAACCTGTTCCTGGCGGTCCTGAGCTCCTCATCCGGGACAGGCTCAGCAGAGAGCCGCTCGATCTCGCTCTCTATGACGTCGATGGCGCCGTCCGCGTCCTCGGTCGACGCGTAGAGGACGAACATCGACGCCTCCTGGCCACAGTGACATAATGCCCCGGTGACGTCCGACAGCCCGGCGCCGTTCTCGCCCAGCGCCGCGACGAGCCTGGAGCCACTGCCCAGTCCGATGAGCGCATCCAGGACCTCGAACGCGGTGAAGTCGGGATCACCGGCCGCGGGGGCCACGAAACCCATCACGATGTAGGATTCGTCCACGTCCTTGAAGACCCTGGCGATCTCGGCCTCCTCCGTGGAGACGGGAGGAAAGTCGACCGGGGTCGCCTGCCTGTCGGGGTAGTCCGACAGCAGCTCCGCCAACCGCCTGAGCGCGAGCTTCTCGGGGAAGTTCCCGACGATCGAGATGACCGTGCTCCCGCCCACGTAGCGGCCGGTGTGAAACTTGACGAGGTGCGCGGCGGTGATCCTCTCGATCCCCTTCACCGTCCCCCCGGGGTCGTGCGCGTACGGGTGGTCGTCGTATATCAGTTCGGCGACGCGGGTCAACGGCGCCGAGAACGGGTCTTCCAACCGTTTCTCGATGTTCTCCTGGGCGATCCTCTGAGCCTCGAGCAGGCGAGACCTGTCAAATGCGGGCCTCTGCAGGACGTCCGCGATGACCTCGAGTGCGAGGTCGAACTCCGAGTCGATCGCCGTGACGTAGACCGTGGCGTAGTCCCTCGAGGTCTCGACGCCCATGTGCAGTCCCGCGCTGTCCGTGAGCTCCGCGAGCTCGGGGGCGGCCCGCGTGGTCGTTCCCTGGAGGAGCATCAAGTTCGTGAGATTGGCGAGGCCCGGGAGCTTGGGAGGATCGTGCTTCGAGCCGGCGTCGACCATCACCGAGATCGCGACGATCCGGTTCCACTCGCCGGGCATGGTGAGGACCGTGACGCCGTTCGGCAGCCGGTGCCTCCCGACGCTGCCGCCCTGGGCGGGCAGCGCCGCCAGAAGCGCCGCGGCGACCATCATGGCGAAGATACTGGCAGGCTTTCTCGACATAGTGTGTGTCCTCTAATCCGGCAGTACGACGGCGGCGAGGTGGACTCCGCTTCCGAGGTAAAGCTCGGCGGCACGTTGGATCTCGTCGGCCGTCACGAGATTGAGCCGCTCGAGGTACTCGCTGGCGAACTCCTCGCCTCCGATGGCGTTCCAGTAGCCGTCGTGGAACGCCTGACCCTCCGCGGTCTCGACCATACGGATGTTCCCGACCTTGAGCTGCATCTTCGCTTTCGCGAGCTCATCCTCACTGACGGGCTCCTCGGATAGCTCCTTCATGAGTTCCACGGTCGCCCGCTCGGCCGCCTCTATGTTCTCCTCGGGCAGTTCCATCCACACGAACAGCGGGCTCGGGTGCCGCTGCGTGTACCAGCCGGCGCCGACGGAATGCACGAGCCCCAACTCTTCCTTGAGCCTGGTGTTGAGCCGTGAGCTCCTGCCCTCCATCAGTATGACGAGCAGCACGTCCATCGTGACGTTGTCTCGGTCCGCAACGCCGGGGCCGGGGAAGCCCACGACCTGACAGGCCCTGCGAACGTCTGCCCGCTCGACGACGACACGGGATTCGGTCGGCCACGTGACCGGCGATGACACCGGCTCGGCCCGGACACCGGTCTTAAGACCGGACAGCACGTCGGCCATCTTCTCCGCCGCGGCGACGGGGTTCACGTCGCCGGTGACGGCAACAAGCACGTTGGACCCCACGTACCTCTCACGGTAGCGCCGCTCGATGTCCTCGGCAGTGAGTCGCGAGAGAACCTCCGGTACTCCTTCGGCCAGGCGGCCGTAGGGATGGTCGCCCATCAACTCTGCGAGGCAGAGTCGGTATGCCCTGTCGACGGGACGCTTGAGCATGTCCTCGATCGACTCGAGGACCTTCTCCTTCTCGCGCTCGACTCTCTCCGGGTCGAACGTCGCGTTCAGAAGTCCGTCCCGCAGGAACTCTACCGCTTCATCGAAGTTGTCAGAGGGAACGATCGCGGAGTACTGAATGAAGTCGTGCCGGCCGGCCGAACTCATGTAGCCGCCGAGATCCTCGACCGCGCGCTGGATCTCACCCGGACCCCTGCTCGCGGTCTCCTGGAACATGAGAGTGCGGAGCAAGTTCGCGGCGCCCGTCTCGTCGGGGGTTTCGAAGAAGGCGCCGTCTCGCACGTAGACCTGAATGGCGACGACGCTGCTCGCTCGGTTCTCCCTGACGATGATGACGGCGCCGTTGTCCGTGACCATGTGTACGGTCGTGGCTGTCCGCTCCTGACCGCACCCCGCAAGGAGCAGGATGGAGAGCGTCACGACAACCGCAGCAGCTTGCAGTCTGGCCTTTCTCATAGCGAACCCGGTCTCGTTCCTTGGGAACCACAAGGGGAAGGCTCCTGTTTCACCCACATACTATTGGAACCCGTGAGTGGACGTCAAGTTGTACGAGAAATGCGCCCGTCGGCACAAGCGGCATCGACGGGCGCATCACGGTTTTCTCCTGCTTAGCGCTTAAGCGGACAGGTGTCCTGGCAGGCGCTGGGGGCGCTGTGTGCGTCCAGGGCGTTCCCTAGTTCAGATAGGACCGAAGCTCCTCCAGGCCCGGCTGGGCCCTGAGCTTGCCCAGAGCCTCTTCCTTGATCTGGCGGATGCGCTCGCGGGTCAGGCCCATCATCTGGCCGACCTGCTCAAGCGTCTTCTTGTCCTCGCCACCGAGGCCGAAGTAGTGCTGAAGGATGGTGCTCTCCCGGTCCGTCAGTTCGGCGAGCACGAGAGCCAGATCCTGCCCGAGCGACTCGTAGTGCAGGTCGATGAGGCCGGGATCGTCCGACGTGTCGGCGACCAGATCACCGAGATTGACGTCCTCATCGAACGCCACTGGAGCGTCAAGAGACAGGCTTCCGATCGAGAGCTTCTTCAGCTCCACGATGTCCTTGGCCTTCATCTTCATGACCTCAGCGAGCTCCGTGTCAGTGGGCTCGCGACCCGTCTGCTGGCGAAGGCGTTCGAGCGTCCTCCACATCCTCCTGATGGCGCCGGCCTTGTTCAGCGGCAGGCGCATCGCACCCGACTGCTCGGCCATCCCCTTGAGGATCGCGTGTCTGATCCACCAGACCGCGTAGGTTATGAACTTGCGTCCCCGCTCCGCGTCGAACCGCTTGGCCGCCTCCATGAGTCCAACGTTGCCCTGGTTGATGACATCCATGATCGGCGAACCCGTCTTCCGGGCGTACCCCTTGGCGACGCTCACTACGAACCTGAGGTTCGCGGTGACAAGCGCGTCGCGCGCGTCCTGATCGCCCTTGAGGATTCTCCTGCCAAGCTGCTGCTCCTGCTC
>DAOWCM010000012.1 GCA_030639555.1 Candidatus Eiseniibacteriota bacterium
GACCAGCAACAGGACGAGGATGGGCAGCAGGGCGAGGACCAGCAGGACCAGGACCAGCAGGACCAGGATCAGCAGGGCCAGGCGATGTCGCAGGAGGAAGCGGAGCGGTTGCTCGATGCGATAGAGGCCGCCGAGGAGGAGCTTCAGGCCGAGCTCCGGGCTGCCAGGGCAGGGAAGAGGGAGAAAGTTGACAAGGACTGGTAGGGCCGCAGCGCTTGTGGTCCTCATCCTCATGCTCGCGGGTGCTGTTTCCGCACGAGCTGACGACCTGACGGTCAGGGCCCGGGTGGACAGGACGATCGCGTCCCTGAACGATCACGTGACGCTCACCATCGAGGTCACGGGGACCATGAGGCAGGTTGGTACGCCGAGCCTCCCGCCGCTGGACGCCGACTTCTCCGTCTACTCGGCCGGTTCCTCCACGAACATGAGTTGGGTGAACGGCGCGATGACCAGTTCGCGCACCTGGACCTACAGGCTCGTCCCGAAGAGGGCGGGCTCCTTCACCATAGGCTCGGTGCAGGTGGAGTTCGGCACCGACGTCTACTCGACCGAACCCATTGAGATCGAGATCGTCGAGGGGGAGGCCCCCGGGACCGCATCTCAACCTCAGGAACGCCCCTCGTCGGGCGTGGAATCGGCCGGGCGCGACGTCTTCATCACCACGTCGGTCGACAAGAAGCGGGCCTACGTGGGTGAGCAGGTGACGCTCTCCTTCAAGTTCTACCGGGCGGTCGAGCTGTGGGAACAGCCGCGCTACGAGGCGCCGGAACACACGGGTTTCTGGGTCGTCGACATACCGGACCACGAGGAATACTATGAGGTCGTCGACGGCATCCGGTATGCGGTCATAGAGATCAAGACGGGGCTCTTCGGTACGTCCGTCGGCGTCGCGACGGTGGGTCCGGCCTCGCTGTCCTACCGCGAGCGGACCGCGCCCGTCACGTTCTTCTCCCGAGGAGGGCCCGTCAGGACGCTGTCCACCGAACCCATCGAGATAGAGGTCGTTCGGCTTCCCTCGGAAGGCAAGCCGGCGGAGTTCGGAGGGGCGGTGGGCGACTACAACTTCGCTGCTACGCTCGAGAGCGAAACGGTCGACCAGTGGAAGCCGGTCACGCTCAAGATCTCGGTCGCGGGAAACGGCAACGTGCGGACGATCCCCGATCCGGAGCTGCCCGACCTGCCGGAGTTCAGGATCTACGAATCCGGCACGTCGACGGACACGAGCACGAGAAACGGCGTCGTGTCCGGGCGGAAGACGTATGAGTACGTTCTGGTGCCGCAGACCGCGGGCCCCAGGACCATCCCCTCTATCAGGCTGTCGTTCTTCGACCCGCGCCGGGAGACGTATCGCACGGTCGCGTCACCCGATCTTTCGCTCAGCGTTCTTCCAGCTGAGGAGGGCGACGCAGGGCCGGATCTTCCCGCGCGCGCCGCGATCGCGCGGCTCGGGCGGGACATTCGGTACATCCGGGAGCCTGCGACGATACGAGCGGCCCGACCGCCGGTCCACCGGCGCGCATCGTTCCTGTTGCTGCAGCTGATACCGCTTGCGTCTCTTGCAGGTGCGGTCGGCATCCGGAGAAGGCGCGACAGGTTCGCCGGTGAGGAGGGCCTCGAGCGGTTCGTCAGGGCGCCGGCGCGCGCCAGGCACGAGTTGGCGGCCGCTCGCAAGGGAGTGGACGCGGGCGATGCGGGTGCGGTGTGCTCCTCGGTGTCGAGGGCGGTCGTGGACTTCATCGGTGACCGTCTGAGGGTCGGCGCGCGCGGTATGACGCTGCCCGAGCTGGCCGGTCTCCTCAGGTCAGCGGGCGCGGACGAGTCGATGATCGAGAGGGTGCAGAACCTCCTGAGCCAGTGCGATCTTGGCCGGTTCGCCGGTGACTTCGGAACGGTGGAGAGTGAGAGTCTGCTTCGGGAGGCCGAGGAGTGTCTGAGAGAGCTTGAGCGATTGTCGGCGAAGAGGCGCAGGTGATGAGACGTCGGACGGCGGCGGACAGGACACGAGGGGTGAGGCCGGGGGCGGCAGAGCGCAAGGCGCGGCCGGCGCGACGCGGGAGGACCTCGCGCGTCAGAGCGGATCGGGGTGTTCTCCGGCTCGCTGTCCTGGCGACGCTTCTCGTCGCGGCGTGCCCGGGCGCGGCCCTCGAGGCGCGCGGACAGGGCCTTCTGGGCCGGCAGGCCCCCGACGTCGGCCCGGAGCAGGCAGCGGGCGCCTTTCGCGAGGCCAATGAGCTCTACGCCGAGGGGAGCCACGGCGCGGCCGCGGAGGTGTACGAGGCGATACTGGCCGGGGGTTTTCACAACGCGGACGTCTACTACAACCTGGCGAACGCGCGCTACATGGCAGGCGACATCGCGCAGGCGGTGCTCGGCTACGAGCGCGCGCTCAGGCTCGACGGTTCGCACGAGGACGCGGCCGCGAACCTGGAGTTCGTCAGGGAACAGCTGGCCGACCGGCAGGTTCGCGTCGGGGGCGCCTTCTCGGCAGCTCTCGAACGCTTCTTCAGAAGGGTGGGCACCGGACGACTGGCGCTGCTGGTCAGTCTCCTCTACTTCGTCGCGATTGGATGCGCCGTCGCCGGGATTCTCAGAGGCGCGTTCCAGTCGTGGCTCCTGCGTGCCATCGTTGTCGTGGCCGTCCTGCTGGTCCTGACAGGCGGGCTCCTTGGTTATCGAATTCACCGAACGACGGTGGTCCGGGAGGCTGTCATAGTCGCCGCTGACGTGCCTGTGCGAACGGGCCCGGGCGATGACTTTGTGCTCGAGTTCAGGCTGCACGAGGGAACGAAGGTCAGACTGCGCGAGGCGCGGGACGATTGGGCGCGCGTCTCGGTAGAGGGGACCGACCTCGAGGGCTGGTTGCCCGAGAGAACGGTCGAGGAGATATAGGGGATGAAGAGACGGGCGCGGGTAGGCGTCGCGGGAGCGACGGGGGCCGTGGGCATCGAGATGCTCCGGGTGCTCGAGGAGCGGTCGTTCCCGGTTGAGAAACTCACTGCCATGGCGTCGGGGCGGGCAGAGGACAGGACGGTGCAGTTCGGGGGCGCGGACCTGCCGGTCGTCCCTCTGACGGAGGAGAGTCTGGCCGACCTCGATATCGTGCTCTTCGCCACGGGCGCGTCGGTCTCGCGCGAGTTCGTCCCGGCAGCAAAGGCGGCCGGGGCGGTCGCTATCGACAACAGCCGCGTGTTCAGGATGGACCCGGACGTGCCGCTCGTCGTGCCGGAGGTCAACCCCCAGGCGATAGCCGGACACGGCGGTGTGATCGCGAACCCCAACTGCTCCACCATCCAGATAGTGCTGCCGCTCGAGGTCGTGCGCAGGGAGGCAGGGCTGGTCCGGGTCGTCGCCTCGACCTATCAGTCTGTCTCAGGGACGGGTCTCGCCGCGATCGAGGAACTCGCGGACCAGTCGCGCGCCGTGCTCGACGGCGAGCCGGCCGTCTCCGGAGTCTACCCGACACAGATAGCATTCAACTGCCTCCCGCACATCGACGATTTCGACGAAGAGGGGCACACGCGTGAGGAACGCAAGATGATCGACGAGACCCGGAAGATACTGGGGATTCCGGGCTTAGGCATGGCCGTGACGTGCGTGAGGGTGCCGGTCTTCCGCTCGCACGCGGTCGCCCTGAACGTGGAGACGGAGCATCCTCTCGATCCCGATGAGGCGCGCGTGCTGCTCTCCGCGGCGCCCGGTGTGCGCGTCCTCGACGACCCGGAGTCGGTGGGATACCCGACGCAGGTGGACACGAGCGACACGGACGACGTGTGGGTCGGCAGGATCCGCAAGGACGAGTCAGTTCGGAACGGCCTGTGGATGTGGGTGGTGGCGGACAACTTGAGGAAGGGCGCGGCGCTCAATGCCGTGCAGATAGCGGAGCTTCTGATCGATGAGCTTCCTGACTGACCTGACGCTGGGACGGTACTTCCCGACCGGCTCGCCCGTTCATAGACTGGACCCACGGGTCAAGATGGTCGGGGCGATGGCGCTCCTTGTGACCGTGCTCGTTACCCAGAGCGCGGCGGCCTACGCGTTCCTGACGGTCGCGCTCGTCGCGCTGGTGGTTTTGGCGAGGCTGAGCGCCGGGTTCCTGTGGAGGAACCTCGCGTCCCTCAAGTGGCTTCTTATCATCGTCTTCGTCATGCACGGACTGCTGACGCCCGGCACGCCGCTCGTGGCGTTTCTGCCGTGGCTCACGCGTGAGGGACTTCTCGTGGGTGGCGTGTTCGCGTGGCGCGTCGGACTGATGGTCTCGGTGGCCACTGTGCTGACCGCGACGACGTCTCCCGTAGACCTTGGCGACGGCATCGAACGGCTACTGGGGCCGTTCGAGAGGTTCGGTCTGCCCGTCCACGAACTGGCGATGGTCTCGGTCATCGCGCTGAGGTTTGTCCCCACGCTGCTGGACGAGGCGGGACGGATCATCAAGGCTCAGATGGGTCGCGGGGCGAGCTTCGAGGGCGGCCTCGTGGCCCGTGCGAGGAGCGCCGTGCCGATCCTGGTGCCGCTCTTCGCGAGCGCCTTCAGGCGCGCCGACGATCTCGCCCTCGCCATGGACGCGCGCTGCTACAGGGGCGCGGCCGGGCGGACGAAGTACATAGAACTGGCGCTCGACGGAGACGACGCCGTCGGTTTTCTTGTCGTGGGGCTTATCGTCGCATGCACGATCGCAATCTCAAGCTTACTCTAGAGTACGACGGGACGGATTTCTCTGGCTGGCAGGTCCAGCCCGAGCTGCGCACGGTGCAAGGCGTGCTCGAGGACGCCCTGGCCGACCTGGTGGGGGAGGTTGTGCGAGTGACGGGGGCGGGGCGCACCGACGCCGGTGTGCACGCCCTGGGTCAGGTCGCGAGCGTCACGACCTCGCTCGCTCTCCCCGCCGAGAAGGTCGGGCACGCTCTCAACGCGCGGCTGCCGAGGGACGTGCGGATTGTCAAGGCGGTCGACGCCCCGGAGTCGTTCCACGCCAGATTCGACGCGGTGTCGCGATCCTACTTCTACCTCATCGGGGGTGCTGCGAGTCCCATATGGCGGCGGAACCGCTGGTTCGTGAGCGCTCCGCTTTCCGAGGTGGCCATGCGCGACGCGCTTACGGCCCTCGAGGGAGAACATGACTTCTCCTCGTTCTGCCTGGTGGGGAGCGAGCCGGAGCATCACCGTTGCCGTGTGGCTGGTATTTCGCTAGAATGTGACGTCAGCTTCGGGGGCATGGTCACCCTGCGCATTGTGGCCAACCGGTTCCTCAGGGGCATGGTCAGGTCGATCGTGGGCACCCTGGTGGAGGTGGGGCGCGGGAAGATCACGCCCAGCGAATTCGAGACGATACTTGCGGCCCGTGATCGCGGCGCGGCCGGACCGACCGCACCGCCGCACGGGCTCTACCTGGAAGAGGTCCGATACGACTAGGAGGCACGGCTTGAAGATATTCCTGGACACGGCGAACATCGAGCACATCCGCGAGGCGGCATCGCTGGGAGTAGTGGACGGCGTCACGACGAACCCGACGCTCATCTCGCGTGAGGAGGGTGAGTTCGAGGACATCGTCCGTCAGATCTGTGAGATCGTGGACGGCCCGGTGAGCGCGGAGGCCGTGAGCCTCGACTGCGCCGGAATGGTCGAGGAAGCGAAGAAGCTCGTCGAGATCCACGAGAACGTCGTCGTCAAGATCCCGATGACGCGCGAGGGGGTCAAGGCGTTGAAGCAGCTCAGCGAACTCGGCATCCGCACGAACTGCACACTGATCTGCTCCTCTAACCAGGCTCTTCTCGCGGCCAAGGCCGGTGCGTCGTTCGTCAGTCCGTTCATTGGACGTCTGGACGACGCCGGGCAGACCGGCATGGACGTGGTCCGTGAGATAATGGACATGTACGAGAACTACGCGTTCGAGACCGAGGTCATCGTTGCGAGCGCGCGGCATCCGCAGCACGTGGTCGAGGCGGCGCTGGCGGGCGCGGATATCATCACGCTGCCGCTCAGCGTGTTCGACAAGCTCTTCAAGCACCCGTTCACGGACAGGGGCATCGAAGCGTTCCTGGCGGACTGGGAGAAGGTGAAGAACAGGTAGGAGGCGGATTCTGGACTCGAAGGTCGCACGATACGTGATCCTCTCGCTTGTCTTCGTCATCGCGGGCGTCTCCGTGGGGCTCCTCGTAACGGTGAAGGCCTTGAGAGAGCAGTCGGAGCAGGTGTCTCGCATCATCTCGGGCCAGTCGGGCGTGTCCCTCTACGGCGACGAGGGGGAAGAGGCAGTCGGGCTGTCGCGGGAGACCGCCCTCGTGAGGGCGGCCAACAGCGTGGGGCCGGCGACCGTGTCCATCAGCGCCGTGAAGACGCGGGTGGTCCGCGCGGACCCGATGCGCGACGAGTTCTTCGATCGGTTCTTCAGGGGACATTTCCCGGACCGGGTCTACCGGGAGCCATACCAGTCGTTCGGGTCGGGTGTCATCGTCGACGGTGACGGGTACATCCTGACGAACGAGCACGTCGTGGGCGGAGCGCGCGAGGTCAGGGTAACCCTGACGGACGGGCGCGAGTACCAGGCGCGCGTGCTGGGCGGCGATTCCAGGTTCGACCTCGCGGTCCTGAAGATCGATGCCGAGGATCTTCCCGTGGCGGTGCTCGGGGATTCGGACGACCTCATGATCGGCGAGTGGGTCGTTGCCATCGGGAACCCGTTCGGACATTTCCTCAACGACCCGCACCCCACCGTTACCGCCGGAGTCGTCAGCGCGCTCCACAGAGACGTCCTGGCGGACGGCGAGTCCGACGCCATCTACAAGGACATGGTGCAGACCGACGCCTCCATCAATCCGGGCAACTCCGGTGGTCCGCTTGTCAACTCGGCAGGTGAGGTCGTCGGCATCAACTCCTTCATTTTCAGCATGAGCGGGGGGTCGCAGGGCGTCGGCTTCGCGATACCGGTCAACGTCGCGAGGCTCATTATCAACGAGCTCATCGAGTTCGGGCGTGTCCGGGATGTCTGGGTCGGCATGCGGGTTCAGGACCTGAACCCGGCCCTGGCGCAGAACCTCGGCCTTCCCGCGGTGCGAGGCGTGCTGGCCTCGTTCCTGGAACCCGACAGCCCGGCCGAGCGTGCCGGCATCCGGTCCGGGGACATCGTGACCGCCATCAACGGCGAGAAGGTGGAGAGTGTACGGAAGGCGCGCCGCGCCATCTTCGGGTCGAGGGTGGGAGACGTCATTACCGTGACCGTCCTCCGTGGCGGAGAGAGCCACGAGTTCGATATCGTGCTCGAGGAGGTCCCGCATTGACCCACGCCACGGCACGCGCGGCACGCACCGTCGAGATCGGGGGAGTGGGAGACGATGCGCTCCGGCAGACGCTGGATGCGGCCGGGTTGACCTTCACGCTGGATGAGGCCAGGCGGATCGTCGAGCTTCTGGGCCGAGACCCCACGGTCGTAGAGGCCAACATCTTCAACACGATGTGGAGCGAGCACTGCTCCTACAAGAGCTCACGCGCGGTCCTCAAGGAGTACCTTCCCACGGAGGCATCCAACGTCGTGCTCGGTCCCGGCGAGGACGCCGGGGTCGTGCGCTTCTGTGAGGTCGACGGGAAGAGCTACTGCATAGCCCTCGCGCACGAGAGCCACAATCACCCTTCTCAGGTCGTTCCTAACGAGGGCGCCGCCACCGGCATCGGGGGCATCGTCCGCGATGTCTACTGCATGGGCGCCGACGTCATCGGCGTGCTCGACCCGCTCCGGTTCGGCGACCCTAACGGGCGCCACGCGGAGCGAACGCGTGAGATAATCCACGGCGTGGTCGAGGGCATCTGGCAGTACGGTAACGCATTGGGCGTCCCCAATCTGGGCGGCGACGTCTACTTCGACGAATCGTTCGACGAGAACTGCCTGGTCAACGTCGTGGCAGTGGGGCTCCTGGAAGAAGGCGACATGGTGCGGAGTCGGGCGCCGGCGGAGGCAACGGACGTGCCTTACGACCTGGTGCTCGTCGGCAAGCCGACCGACCCCTCCGGGTTCGGCGGCGCGACGTTCGCGTCTCGCGTACTGGACGAAGAGAAAGCGCTGGACGACAAGTACGCCGTCCAGGTGCCTGACCCCTTCCTCAAGCGCATGCTGACCGTGGCGACACAGGAGGTCATGAAGCTCCTCAATGCGCGCGGCGTGCCCTTCGGCTACAAGGACCTTGGCGCGGGCGGCATCGCCTGCGTAACGTCCGAGCTGGGTGCGGCGGCGCTGCTCGGGGTGCGCGTTGATCTCTCCAGGGTCCCGGTGGCTGAGGGTGGGCTTCTGCCGGAGGTCATTGCGTGCTCCGAGACGCAGGAACGCTACTGTCTGGTCGTGCCGCGTGAGTTCTCCGCCGAGGTCGTGCGGATCTTCAACGAGGACTTCGAGCTTCCGGAGCTGTGTAACGGCGCCGCCGCGGTCGTTGTGGGCGAGGTCATCCCGGAGCCCAGGTTCATCCTCGAGCACGAGGGGACGGTGGTCTGCGACGCCTCGACGGAGCAGATAACGGCCGGGGTCTGCTACGACCGTGCGCATCGGCGCCACGTGCGGGAGGTTCCGGAGGTCGGGATCCCGGGAAAGATCGACGTCGCTGATGCGGTTCTTAGGGTTCTCGCATCGGCGAACATCGCGTCGAGGGAGCACGTATACAGGCACTACGACAGCGAGGTGAAGGGCAACACGGTCATCAGGCCGGGCGAGGCCGACGCCTGTGTGGTCGCACCGATCCCAGGCTCGCGTGTCGGCATGGCCATCGCGGTGGACGGCAACCCGTTCCTCGCGGCGCTCAGTCCATACGAGGCGGGCGCGGCGGCGGTCGCGGAGGCGGTGCGCAACGTCGCTGCCGTTGGGGCCGTTCCCATCGCGCTCACCGACTGTCTGAACTTCGGCAATCCGGAGATCGAGGAGGTCTTCCAGGACTTCGTCGATGCGGTGCGCGGTATCGGCGACGCGGCGCGCGGCATCGGCATGAAGGACACAGACGAGCCCATTCCCGTCATCTCGGGGAACGTCAGCTTCTACAACCAGTCGTCCGCGGGCAGCGCGGTCCTTCCGTCGCCCATCGTCTGCGCGGTCGGGCGCGTACCCGACATCGCACGTCACGCGACAGTCGGCATGAAGTCGGCCGGCAGCAGAATACTCCTCGTGGGGGAGCGGCACGGCGAGCTCGGAGCGTCGGCGTTCATGACGACCGTGGCCGGCGGAGTCGGCGCCGGGCCGCCGCATGTCCGGGTGGACGAGGAGCGGGCGATGATGGCCGCTGTGACGGATCTCATCGAGGCGGGACTCGTGCGGTCGTGCCATGACATCTCTGACGGGGGCATGGTGGTGGCGCTCGCGGAGATGCTGTTCGGCTCGTCGCCGGATATCGAGGTGGGGGCGGAGATCGACCTCGGCGCGGTCGTGCCCGAGGGCACGGGCGGAGCGCCGGCGGGCGGTGGTGTCTCAGGTGCCGGCGGACGCGGCGCAGGCGGAGGCGGAGGCGGGGGCGGCGGACGCGGCGCAGGCGATGCGCTTGCGGTGTGCGAGCTGCTCTTCTGCGAGAACGGGGGGTACCTCCTCGAGGTGGACCCCGCTGATGTTGCGCGCGCGGTCGCCGTGCTCACGAAACGCGGCGCCTGGCACGCGGAGATCGGGCGGACGACAGCGACGAGTGGGCTGGTCGTGCGCGAGGACGGAGTTGGCGATACCGTGCTGTCGGAGGACGCGATGAGCGCGGCGTGGCTGAACGGTGCGACAGAGGTGATGCTGTGAGCGCGGCGTGGCTGAACGGTGCGACAGAGGTGATGCTGTGAGCGGATCGAGACCTGACATAGCCGTCCTGAGATTCCCTGGCATGAACTGCGAGGAGGAGACGCGCAGGTCGGTTCTCGCGGCCGGGGCGTCGTGCGACATTTTCATGTGGAACGGTCCAACTTCGAGGCTGGAGGAGTACGACGGGTATGTGCTGCCGGGCGGCTTCTCGTATCAGGACCGTGTCCGCGCGGGCGCCATCGCGGCGAAGGACCGGGTCGTGGACTGCCTGTACGAGCAGGCCGAAGCGGGCAAACCGGTCATCGGCATCTGCAACGGCGCGCAGATCCTGATCGAGGCCGGCATGGTGCCGGGCATCAGGGCCGGCAGCGTCGAGATGGGACTCGCTCACAACATCATGCCCGACAGGGACGGGTACTACACCCGGTGGACGCATCTCGTGGTCGCGCACCGGGAGTCCTGCGCGACGGCCGCCTTGAAGCCGGCGGAGACGGTTCCGATACCGGTGGCACATGCTGAGGGCAGGTTCGTCACCACGGAGGAGGGCCTGGTCGACCGGCTCTTCGAGGCCGGACAGGTGGTCCTGACCTACGGGGCGCCTGACGGCACGCCGGCCAGAGGTTTTCCTGACAATCCCAATGGTTCTTCGAGGAACATCGCAGGTATCTCGAATCCCTCTGGCAACGTCGTGGCGATGATGCCGCACCCGGAACGCTCCTCCTGGATGTTCCAGCTGCCCGAGAACCTTCCCGGCGAGTGGGGCCGCCGTCGGCGCGAGGCCGCGGACGGAGACGCGCTCTTCGGGGCGGGCCCGGGGCTGGGTGTCATGTCCTCGCTCGTGCGTTTCATCGAGAACAGCGGGAGGGAGGCCTGAGTGGCCGCGAGACACAGCTTCTTCCTCAGTGTTGAGCTCAAGGCGACCGGCAACGAGGCGCGCTCCGCGCTCGAGGCTCTACAAGAAAAGATGGGCCTCAGGGAGCATGTGCGCGACCTCGCCCGCGAGGATCTCTGGGAGATAGAGGTCGATGCCAGGACGGCCGCGGGCGCACGAGAGACCATTGAGCAGCTTGTCAGGACCACGAACCTCTTCGCGAACCCCAACAAGCACAAGTACACGCTGGCGGACGCGGGTGGGGCGGAGCCTGGTCGCGACCGTGGCGAACCCGGTTCACACGGTCCCGGGCGCGGCTCAGACGGCGCGGCGTCCTGGGCGGCGGGTCTTGAGGACGATGAGGTGGCTGTCGTCGTGACCGACCGCGAAAGCGCCGAGGGAGAGTCAGTTCTCTCCGCGATACGCCGGATAGGCGTCGATGACGTCGTCAGCATCAGGAGATGGACCCGCTGGCGCATACGTCTGGCCGAGCCGCCGACGCGCGGCGACCCCGAGGTCCTCGCGCTCATCAGAAAGATAGGGGTTGCGACGGGACGGCGGGACGGGCTTCTCTCCAATCCGCACTCGCAGATCTCACGTGCGATCCTGCCCTGGGGCGAGGAAAAGGTCTTGGCGGCCTGACCCGCTCGTGATAGATTGTTTAAGCTTTAGGGCCTTTCCAAACTCGGGGCCGTTCCTGCGGCGCCCAGAGGTTGCTATGGTACCAGCTCTCGTCAAGGGGGGTCAGGAGTGCCGAAGATCGTCGTCGATCCTGAGCGGTGCAAGGGCTGCGGCTACTGCGTCGACGCCTGCCCGCAGAAGATCCTGAGGCTCGCAGAGAGTCTCAACAGCATGGGCTATCATCCCGTCGAGTGCTTCGACATGGAAAAGTGCACCGGGTGCACCTTCTGCGCGTTGATGTGCCCCGACCTGGCCATCGAGGTCTACAAGTAGGAAGCGGAGGAGCCGAATGAGCGAGAAGATCCCCATCGGTGAGAAGGTGTTGATGAAGGGGAACGAGGCCATGGGAGAGGCCGCCGTCCAGGCGGGCTGCATGGCCTACTACGGCTATCCCATCACGCCACAGAATGAGCTCACCGCCTATATGTCGAGGAGAATGCTGGAGGAGGGGCGGGTATTCATCCAGACGGAGAGCGAGATAGCGGCGATCAACATGTGCTACGGTACCGCGGCCGTCGGGGAACGCTGCATGACGTCGTCCTCAAGCCCGGGCATCAGCCTGAAGCAGGAGGGCATCTCGTACATGGCGTGCGCCGAGCTTCCGGTCTTCTACGTCAACGTCAACCGTGGCGGTCCGGGCTTAGGCAACATCTCCCCGGCGCAGTCGGACTACTTCCAGTCGACGCGCGGCGGCGGACACGGCGACTACCGCGTCATAGTGTTCGGCCCGACCAACGTGCAGGAGCTCTACGATTTCACGATGCTCGGGTTCGACCTCGCGGACAAGTACCGCATGCCGACGATGATCCAGGCCGACGGCATCCTCGGGCAGATGATGGAGCCGCTCGTGCTCCGCGAGTACAAGCCCCTGCCTGACCTGCCGTCCAAGGCGGACTGGAGGCTGGGCGACCCCGCGACCAAGGACCCGATCCTCATCACGTCGCTTATCCTCAACGTCCCGGGCATGGAGCAGCGGAATCTCGACCTCTTCCACAAGTACGAAGAGATCACGAAGAACGAGACGCGCTACGAAGAGGTGGACACGGACGACGCCGACATCGTCATCGTGGCCTACGGCACCGCGGCGCGAATCGCGCGCTCCGCGATGGAACAGGCCCGCGAGAAGGGCATGAAGGTCGGCCTCTTCCGCCCGATAACGCTGTGGCCGTTCCCTTCCGAGCCGCTGAGCAAGCTTGCGGACCGGGTGGAGAACATGCTCGTGGTCGAGCTGTCGCTGGGACAGATGTGGGAGGACGTGAGGATGGCGACCGGGTGCAAGACGAAGGTCCACCTGCACGGCCGGACGGCCGGCGGAGTCCCGGAGCAGGTGGACATCATCGAGCACCTCCAAAAGGCGCTCGATTCGAAGGGCGACGAGATCGTGAGGAACTTCTAGCGGGTGAGGGGACGGGCGCGTCTGCCTGCCAAAGCGGGCGAGTCGCCACTCCAGAAACTCTGACCGCTTGCAGCACTTCAGGAGGAGAGCCAATGGAAAAGGTCTTCGCGATGCCGGAGGCGATGAAGGATGCAGAGACGTTCTACTGCCCGGGCTGCGGGCACGGCGTCGCGCACCGCATCGTCGCGGAACTGGTGGACGAGTTCGGTCTCAGGGAGAGGACGATAGGGATCGCGCCCGTGGGGTGCTCGGTCTTTGCCGACCTCTACTGGAACTTCGACGTGATCTCGGCGGCGCACGGTCGGGCGGCGGCGGTGGCGACGGGTATGTCGAGAGCGAAGCCCGACTGCTTCGTTATCAGTTATCAGGGCGACGGTGACCTCGCGGCCATCGGCACGGCAGAGACAGTGCACGCGGCCAACCGAGGCGAGAGCTTCGTCACCGTGTTCGTCAACAACGCGATCTACGGGATGACGGGCGGGCAGATGGCGCCGACCACGCTTATCGGCCAACCGTCCACGACCTGCCAGCTCGGGCGCGACCCCTCCATCGCCGGGTATCCAATCCGCGTGTGCGAGCTGCTCCAGACTCTTGGTGGCGCAGCGTATCTGGCGCGCAGTTCTGTGGACTCGCCCAAGAACGTCATGGCGACCAAGAAGCACCTCAGGAAGGCTTTCCAGCTCGTCCTCGACAAGAAGGGCTACAGTCTGGTCGAGATCGTGTCACCGTGTCCGACCAACTGGGGCATGAATCCGCCCGAGGCCTTGAAGTGGCTGAAGGAGAACATGCTGGACTACTACGAGCTGGGCGTCTTCAAGGACGTCACGGCCGAGAGCTAGTCGGTAAGGGACGTCGTGCAGGCCGGACGCTCGAGGAAGACAGGGAGACATCGGATGACACAGAAGATCAGGTGCGCGGGTTTCGGAGGACAGGGAATCGTCCTGATGGGACGGCTCATCGCCTATTCGGCCATGGTGGAAGACAAGCACACGACATTCTTTCCGCAGTACGGGGCGGCGATGCGGGGCGGGACGGCGAACTGCTCGGTGATAGTTGCGGACGGGGAGATAGCCGCTCCGACGGTGGAGGAGCCGGACGTCGTGCTCATTATGAACGGGCCGTCGCTGGACAAGTTCGAGGACACGGTGAAACCCGGGGGCTGGATCTTCTACAATTCCTCGCTCATCGAGCGCGAGGTCAAGCGGGACGACGTGAACGTCTTCAAGGTCGCGGCCAACGAGATCGCCGACGAAGTCGGCTCGGCCAAGGCGGCGAACATGGTGATGCTGGGCGCCTTCGTGCAGAAGCTCGGCACGATAGGACTCGATACGCTCTCGACCAGGTCGCTCGATGCCCAGATGCATGGCAAGAGCGCGCAGGTGATGGAACTCAACCGCAAGGCGCTCAAGCGAGGCGCTTCACTCGCCGAGTAGGTCCGCGGCGCGACTCGCGGCATGGACGGCCGGCGGTTGCCGGCCGTCACGCGCAGGCTCCAGGCGAGGGCCCTGCACCGCGGGCAACGGTAAGGCAGGTCGTGCACATGAGCGAGCTCCTCGAGAGGCTCGAGCGTGAGGTCCTGCCGCTGGTCGCAAGGCCCAGCCGCTACACCGGCGGGGAGAGGAACGTCCCGAGGAAGAACCCGGCGGACGTCGACCTCAGCTTCCTTCTGGCATTCCCCGACGTCTACGAGATCGGCATGTCCCACCTGGGCATCCGAATGCTCTACGACATCCTCAACCGCCGACCGGACGTTCTCGCGGAGCGCGTCTTCGCGCCGTGGACCGACATGGAGGCGCTCATGAGGGAGCGGGGCGTGCCGCTCTTCTCCATAGAGAGCCAGCGTCCGGCGCGTGACTTCGACGTCATCGGCTTCACGCTTCAGTACGAACTCCACTACACGAACATCCTGATGATGCTGGACCTCGCATCCGTGGCGCTGCGCGCCGCCGACAGAGGGGAGGACGAACCGCTGATCATCGGGGGCGGTCCCTGCGCTCTGAACCCGGAGCCCATGGCTGCCTTCTTCGATCTCTTCGTGATAGGAGACGGCGAGAGCGCGGTGCTGGACATCGCCGATCTGGTTATCGGGGCGCGCGGAGACGGATTGAGCAGGGCGGAGATTCTGGTGCGTGCCGCGGCGCTCCCGGGCGTGTACGTGCCGTCGCTCTACGAGGAGCGCGTTGAGGACGGGGTGTACGCGGGGACGGTCTCGCGTACTTTCCCGCACGGTGATGGCGGCGGCGACGCAGCGTCCGGCGACGCAGCTTCCTTTGAGAACAGGGGCGGCGAGATCCCCGCCCGCGTCCACCGCAGGGCAGAGCGTTCGATAGACTACACGGGGCACCCGTCCGTGCCGGTCGTTCCCGTTACGGAAACGACGCACGACAGGCTCGCCGTTGAGATCACGCGTGGGTGCACGCGGGGCTGCCGGTTCTGCCAGCCCGGCATGATAACGAGGCCGGTGCGTCCGCGTCCGACTGAGGACATTGTCCGCCTGGTCGACGAGGGGCTGGCGGCTTCCGGGTACCACGAGGTGTCCCTGGTGTCGCTCTCGACCTCCGACTTCGACGATCTGCCCGAGCTGATCTCGTGCCTGAACGAGCGGCTGTTTGACAAGCGCGTCAGCATATCGCTGCCGTCGCTCCGCGTGGACCGGTTCGGGCTCGAACTTGCCGACGGCATAGGCAAAGTGAGGCGCGCGGGGCTGACGTTTGCGCCGGAGGCAGGCACGCAGCGGCTCCGCGACGTTGTCAACAAGAACGAGACCGAGGGGAGTATCCTCAGGACGGTGGACGTCGCGTTCGCCTCCGGATGGAACAGGATCAAGCTCTACTTCATGATCGGTCTCCCGACAGAGACGGAGGAAGATCTCGAGGGTATCGTGCGCCTGGTGTCGAAGGTCTGCTCGGTGGCCAGAAAGAGGAAGAAGGGCGCTCGCATCAAAGTGTCGGTATCGCCGTTCGTGCCTCGCACGCACACGCCGTTCCAGTGGGAGCGGCAGGACACATCCGACGAGACGCGGCGCAAGGAGACGTTCCTGAGGGAGCGTCTGCGGCGCGAGCGCGGCGTGAAGCTGGCGACGAGGGACCCCGAGGTCTCGTTTCTCGAGGGCGTGATGGCGAGGGGCGGACGGTCGCTCAGCGAGGTCGTCGAGACGGCGTTCCGCGCGGGCGCCAGGTTCGACGGGTGGACGGAGACGTTCGACTTCGGGAGGTGGCGCCGAGCGTTCGAGCTGGCCGGAGTATCGCCCGAGAGCTTCCTCGAGGCGCGTGACCCGGATGGGCCGCTTCCGTGGGACCACATCGATGGAGGACCCAGTAGGGAGTTCCTGCTGGCTGAGCGCGAGAAGGCGCTTCGGGCGGAGCTGACGCCTGATTGCCGGGAGTCCGGCTGCTTCGACTGCGGCGCGTGCGTGGCCGGCGGAGTGGCGCGCGGGGCCGTGGGGCGCGAGATGCCCGAGCGACCAGAGGCGCCGGCGCCGACCTCCCGTCCGGGCTTCGGGCGTCGCGAGCGGAAGGTCCGCCAGGGAGACGCCGGCGGCACCAGGTGGCGGGTGCGGTACTCGAAGGGCGCCGCGGTCAGGTTCATCTCGCATCTCGACATCGTGCGTGCGGTGCTGCGGGCGCTGGCGATCTCAGAGCTGCCGGTTGTCTATACGCAGGGTTTCAACCCGCACCCGAAGCTGTCTTTCGGGCCACCTCTGCCGGTAGGAGCAACGGGCGAGGCCGAGTTCTTCGACCTGGAGTTCACGCGGGCACTGGCGGTGGAGGAGATAGGGGCGAAGCTTGGAGCGGGGCTGCCCGAAGGGCTCAGGGTCCTTTCGGTCTCGGCGCTGACCTCGAAGCGTTCCCCGAGTGCCATCGCTGAGGGCGCCGAGTACATCATTAGCGACGTGCAGGGGCTGAAGGGGCTGTCGACCGAGGAGATCGAGGCGCGCATTGACGCGCTCAGGCGTGTACGCGAGGCTGAGGTGCCCAAGGGTGGAGGGGTCAAGACGGTGCGGCCCAGCGAGCAGATCCTGGAGCTTGTGGTGGTGGAAGCCGGGGCCGCAGCCGGGGCCGCTGCGGGGGGCGCTGTGGAGGCCGGGGCCGCTGCGGGGGCCGCAGCCCCGGAACTCAGGCCTCCCGTGCTCCGCGCGGTGCTCGCGATAGGGAAAGAGGGCGCAATGCGCCCCGTTGACGTCGTGAGGCTCTTGACTCCGGAACCTGCGGCTCCGCCGGAACTTGCACGTATCCACCGCACCGCTCTCCTTCGTCGGGCGAGCGGCGGCAGGCCGGGACTTGAACCAGTCCGCTAGCGGGACTATACTTGAGAGCAGATGACAGGGGGGCGCAACGGGTGCGCCCTTGAGGGATTACGGGCGCCGACACCCCGGCCGTGGGGTGCGGTTCGCCATACAGAGGAGTGATGTGCATAAGGAAATCGTTGTTAACGTGGCGACCGGCGAGACTCGGATAGCCATTCTCGAAGACCACCAGCTTGTGGAGATCATGGTGGAACGCGGGGAGGGCAGACGCATCGTCGGTGACATCTACAAAGGCGTAGTGGGCGCGGTCCTGCCAGGCATGCAGGCCGCGTTCGTGGATATCGGGATGGAGAAAAGCGCGTTCCTGCACGTTTCCGACATGCGGGACGTCACCGCGGAGTTCGCGGACCTCGCCGGCGACGAGTCGCTCGGTGTAGCGGAGGGCCGACGGATGTCCTCTCCGAACGTCCCGATCCAGGACCTGCTCAAGAAAGGCCAGGAGATCCTCGTTCAGGTGACGAAGGAGCCCATCAGCACGAAGGGCCCCAGGGTGACGACGCAGATCTCGCTGCCCGGGCGCTTCCTGGTGCTGGTGCCTTTCTCGGGGTCGGTAGGCGTTTCGCGCAAGATCGAGAAGTCGCCGGAACGCGACCGCCTCAAGGAGATCGCGCGCGAGATCCGGCCGCCGTGGGGCGGCCTGATCGTGCGTACCGCGGCGTCGGGCGTCAGCAAGCGTCAGATCAAGCGCGACCTCAAGTTCCTCGTGAAGATGTGGAAGAAGACCAACAGCATCGCCGGGTCTCACCGGGCGCCGGCGCTCATTCAGAGCGAGATGGGTCTGACCGCGGGGCTCGTGCGCGACGTCTTCACCGCGGATGTTGACAGGCTCATTGTCGACTCGCGCCGGGGTTACAAGGAGATAAGCGGATACCTCCGGAACGTAGCGCCCGAACTCAAGGGAAGGGTCGAGTACTACCGCGACAGCACCCCGGTGTTCGATGCCTACGATATCGAGGGCGACATCGAGAAGGGCCTCAGACGTAAGGTCTACTTCAAGAAGGGCGGCTACATCGTCATTGACCACGCTGAGGCGCTCACCGCGATCGACGTCAACACCGGCAGGTATACGGGGAAGAAGGATCAGGAGGAGACCATCCTCAAGACCAACATGGGCGCCGCGCGCGAGGTCGGCCGTCAGTTGCGTCTCAGGGACATCGGCGGCATCATCGTCATTGATTTCATCGACATGGCCAGTGAGGGGAACCGACAGAAGGTCGTCCAGGAACTCAAGAAGATCCTGGCACGCGACCGTGCGCGCAGCAAGGTCTATCCCATCAGCGAACTCGGCCTGGTCCAGATGACCAGGCAGCGCGTCAGGCCCAGCCTCCTGCACCAGTACACCGACTCGTGCCCTCAGTGCGAAGGAACCGGGAAGGTGCTCTCGATGGACTCCATCATGCTCTTCATCGAGCGCGGGATGCGCAGGGTCGCGTCGTCGACGCGCGAGAA
>DAOWCM010000166.1 GCA_030639555.1 Candidatus Eiseniibacteriota bacterium
CTGCTCCCCGAGATCTCCGTGCTGAGAGAGCCCGCCGAGGTGAAGAGCGACGTCGAGGCCTGGGCCAATGAGCTGGCCGAGGCCGTCTTTGAGGTGGTGAGCCTGAGCATCACAGAACCCGAGTCGCCGGACGAGAGGCCGACCCAGACCGTGGTCGAGGAGCTGGACCTGACCATCGGGAACGAGTTCCGCGATCTCCTCGCGACCTCCCTTCCGCAGCCGATGGGTCGTGAGATCGTGATCGAGCACTTCGTGGAGCCCGTCTATCCTCAGTCGGCCATCAACGCCGGTATCGAGGGAGTCGCGGTCTTCGGGATGCAGGTAGCGGCGACCGGCGACGTCCTTCGCGCGTGGCTGGTGGACTCCGGTGTCAGCGGGGACTGCAACATCGAGGCGCAGCGGGCGCTTCTCCAATGGAGGTTCGCGCCCTACCTCGTCGATGGCAGGCCCTCTTCCTTTGTCAAGTACTACCGGATACGATTCCACTTCCGCGACGAGCTCCGCGATGGCCGGCGAGAGAGGCTCGAGTCCGGGAGCTTCTCCCGTCCTTGACACGGGCCCGCCCGCTGGGCGAGACTCGTCGGACGGTCGGGCGCACCGCGCGCGGCGATTGACGACACTCTTGTAGAGAGGTGCAGATGAGTCACAACATGCGCTCGAGGTTCCCTTCCGCGTCCACCCAGGCAGCCTGTGGCGCCGCGCTCATTGTCGCGGTTCTTCTGACGATACCCGCGGTGGACGGCGCGCGGGCGGACACCCACGAAGGGCACTTCGTATCCGTGGAGGAACTGAAGCGGGGTGACAGGTGCGTCGGACGGACCGTCTTCATCGGCACCGAGGTCGAGGAATTCGAGCTTCTGATACTCGGAGTTGTCCGCGGCGTCGCGCCCGGCACTGACCTCATAATCGGCAGGGCGGAAGGTGCTCTGCTCGAGAGCACCGGGATCCTCGAGGGCATGAGCGGCAGTCCCGTCTACAAGGACGGGAGGCTCATCGGTGCGATCGCGTCGACGTGGCAGTTCAGCAAAGAGCCCATCGCGGGGATCACCCCGATCGGAGAGATGCTGCCGGCGCTGGAACTGATGGACGCAGAGGGACACGCGGGCGGCCGGCCTGGCTTGGACGGACTTCCGGGGCTCGCCATGCTGCCCGAGGGCGAAAGGGCCGCTTCGTCTCTCGCGCGGATCTGCGATATGGCGGGCATGCTCGATCGGCGGACCGACACGCACCCCGTTCCACCCGCCGTCGCGTTCGGCGATCGCAGGCTGAGCCCCATAGCGGCCCCGCTCGTCGTCTCGGGCGCGGATCCTGACTACATCCATCGCGCGTCCCGAGTACTGGGGCCCGGAGTTACGCCGCTGCTTGGATCCGGCATTGCGCCCGGCTCCGCGGCACGGACCGACATCGAGCCCGGTTCCGCCGCCATCGCGGGGTCCTCATCGGGAGCGGGGTGGGAGGCCGGGGCACTCGAGCCCGGTTCCGCCGTGGGAGTTCAGTTCGTGAGAGGGGACGCCAACTGGACGGCGATCGGCACCGTCACACATCTCGACGGCGACCGCCTCGTCGCATTCGGTCACCCGCTCTTCAACGCGGGGGCCATCGACATGCCGATGGTTGCCGTGTACGTCCACGCCGTCATGCCCCTTCAGTCCATGTCGTTCAAGTATGCGTCCGGGGGAGAGCTCCTCGGGACCATAAAGGAGGACAGGAACAGGGCCGTGGCAGGCGTCGTCGGCCCGGGACCGCCCATGGTCCCGCTCACGGTGGACATCCGTACGAACGGCGGCGAGCGCCGCTTCGAGTTCGAGACGGTGAGCAATCGTCCATACACCGCGCTCTTCAGTGGCCTGGCCTTCGGTGGGGCCGTGTCGAGCGCCGTGAAGGCCTCGGGCCCCGTGATGGTCGACCTGAGCGTGCGGGTCGACACCGGTGAGGAACTGGTGGAGTACCGCGACGTCTTCCACACGACCGAGCCGGCGATGAGGTGCAGCGGTGAGCTGTCGCTCCTTCTGTCGTTCCTTGCGGAGAACGCGTTCGAGGAAAGAGAGCTTCAGGGAGTCGAGCTCGACGTGGTCGTTCGGGAGGGAGATTTCCGGACGGCGATCTCGCGCGTCGACGCCGACAGGAAGGTCTACCGGCCCGGCGACGATGTGAAGCTCCGCGTGTTCATGCGTCCCCGCCGCGGCGACCCGTTCGAACGCGAGCTGTGCCTGCGAATCCCCGAAGCGATCGCGCCGGGCGCGCTCACAGTACGAGTTGGTGACGCGATGTCGTTCCATCTGTGGGAACGGGACCGGCTGGGGACCGGAGCGGCGCCGCGGAGCTACGAGCAGCTTCTGAACCTCATCAGGGACGCCAAGCCCGGAAACATTGTTGTTGCCCAGCTGCTCTCTGACAGCCCGGGTCTGTCACTGTCGGGGGACGAGATGCGCGGCATCCCCGGCCGGGCGGGTCTCGCGATGGCGTCGAGCGCGACGAGCGGAGCCGTCGATTCGTCCATGTTCTCCGTGCTGCGCGAGCGCGAGTTCGCCGTCCGTGGCCAGGTCGAGGGGTTCTACGAGATGACCGTTTACGTCGAGGAATAGCAGCAGAGCGGGCCGCAATGGGCCCCTGGGAGGTTCGATGCAGAGGATTCTGACGACCCACCGCAGTTGCGCGGTGCTGCTCGCGGCGGCGCTCGCGTCGGCGGCGACACTGTGCACGCCAGCGCCCGATGCGCTTGCCGTCTCGACGTCCTTCTGGAAGACCGACTCGTTCGCGGCGGCGGAGGAAGGACATCTCAAGGGGACCTCTATTCTGCGTGACGGGCGGATAGTCCTGTCGCCCGAGTTGGAGAGGCTGGACACGCCGGAGGCGCAGTACGTGTGGGCCGGCGAGGGCGTGGGAGACGGGGTCGTGGTGGCGGTCGCGGGCACGCCCGGAGTGGTGATCGGACTCGGCGACGGCGACCCGGTCGAGTTCCTTAGCCTGGAGACGGCCGATTTCCCCGCCATGGTGGTTTCGCCCGCAGGTGACATCTTCGTCGGGACGGCGCCGGGCGGCGAGGTCTACCTCATTACGCCCGACGGTGAGAGCCGGCTCTTCTTCGAGACGGGCGAGGGCTACATATGGAGCATGGCCTTTTCAACGGACCACGGGCTCCTCGTCGGCACCGGCGATGACGCGAAGGTCTACGCGGTCGACGGCGACGGGAGGGGGACCGTCGTCTACGAGTCCGACGATGCGAGCATCTCCGCACTGGCTGTCCAGGGCGGCAGCGTGCTGGCGGGCACCAGCATCGATGGGCTCCTGTTGGATATCACGCCGGGCGGCGACACCCGCGTGCTGTACGACACCTGGTACGAGGAGATCTCCGGTGTGGTGAGCGACGCGGACGGCACCATCTTCTTCGCGGCGACCAGCGTGTCACTCGAGGACGTTCTGGACGGCAACGGCAACGGCAACGGCGAATACGGCTCGGGCTTCGGTGAGGGAGCCGTCTTCCGGATCACACCCGGCGGGGCCGCCGTCGAGTTGTGGCGTTCCCAGTACGCACCCGTCACTTCACTCGGGCTTTCTCCCGACGGCTCGATACTGGCGGGCACGGGGTCGGGCGGCCGTATCTACGCCGTGGGCTACGACGGGGCGGCCGACCTGGTCGCGGAGCTGGAAGGGGAGGAGGTGCTCTCGATCCGGGGAGCCGGCGACGCCATCGTGACCGTCGGCGCGCCGGGAGGGGTCTACAGAATGGGCCCGGACACCGCCCGTTCCGGTGAATACGAATCGGAGGCGTTTGACGCCCGCGCGACGTCGACCTGGGGCGAGCTCGCCTGGAAAGCAGACGTGCCCGCCGGGGCCGGAGTGGAGCTCTTCGCGAGGTCCGGCAACACCGGTGACCCCGACGAGACGTGGAGCGAGTGGGTGCCTGTCTCCGGGGACGGGGGCGGACAGATCGCGTGTCCGGCGGCGCGGTTCCTCCAGTGGAAGGTCCTGCTGAGCCGAGGTTCGCGCGGGGCCGGCCCTGAACTGCTCAGCGTAGAGGCCGCCTACCTGCGCGAGAACCTCCCGCCTCTCGTGTCGTCGGTGATCCTCCACGAGCCAGGTGACATCGTCACGGGTCCCGCCGGCGGGACGAACGGGTCCTCCGCGTCGCAGACGCTGCCGGGGGGAGTCGAAGTGACGTATTCGCTCGACCCGGCCGCACCCGCCGACCGCGAGCTTCACGTACTCCTGCGCGGGATGAGAACGGCGTCCTGGGAGGCACTCGACCCGAACGGCGACGCGCTGTCGTTCGATCTCTTCCTGAAGTCGGACGATGAGGACGATTGGAAGCTCATTGAAGAGGGTGTGCTTCGGCGGACGCTCCACACGTGGGACACTGCTGCGATGACCGACGGCGTCTACCGGTTGAAAGTAAGAGCGACCGATCGACCGGCCAACCCAAAGGAGTCTGCGCTTGCGGCTTCGGCCGAGAGCCAGCCGTTCACCGTCGACCATACGCCGCCCGAGTTCACGCGCGTCGACGTCTCCTCGTCGGCCGGCATGCTGACCGTCAGCGGAGTTGTTACGGACGCAGCCAGCCAGGTGATGTTCGTCGACGTGTCCGTCGACTACGGCGCCTGGAAGCCGGCGTTCGCGGACGACGGTATGTTCGATTCGCGTAGCGAGTCGTTCAGACTCGTGGTAGAGGGGCTGGAAGAGGGTGAGCACGCCGTGTCCGTGAGGGCGGCGGACCGCTCCGGGAACCCGGTGGTCGTGCGAAAACTGTCGCGGTAGCCCTTCTGCGCGGCCTTTCCGGTCCAGCGAGACACCGGAGAAACCCAGGGAGGGCGCCCGGAGTCACATATTAGTGGGCGTGCAGGTATGGTCGGCCCTCACGGGGCCAGGCAGGAGGTCTCACAGGTGGATTGTGCGGCGAACAGACGACTGATGGATGAGAGGCTGGACAGGAGTATCACGTCCGCCCACGCGCGTGCCCTCGAGGCGCATCTCTCCGCGTGCTCCTCGTGCCGACGCGAATGGGACGTTCACGTCGCGGTGGATCGGGTGCTCGCCGATGCTCCACTGGAGCGGGCGCCGGCCGGGTTCGAGCGGTCCGTCATCACCGAGATCATTCGGCGCGTGGAGGC
>DAOWCM010000393.1 GCA_030639555.1 Candidatus Eiseniibacteriota bacterium
GCGTCTCGCGTCATGTGACCTGCGGTCCGCACCGGCCGGTCGCAGAAGAAGATGATGTTCGGGTCCGCCCCCAAGAGGGTCAGACTACTGCCATCGAAGGTCATGCCAGCCGCGGACTGAACGAACAGCATCTCGCATGCATCGTCGTCCGAGGCCGGCTGTGCGCAGGCCGTTACTGCGGTCATGGCTCCCACCATGAGCGTACCGACTACGAGGGATCTCATCCGCGACACCTCCCTAGTGTTCCTTGAGTCGTCATCTCACTGCCTTGATCAAACGGCCGGGGCATGGAGCTGGAGAGGCAGGGGACCACAGCTTGTACTTCCTGACAGAAGCGACTCTGAACCCCGCCTCCCGTACAGCCTCCACCGTCCGGCGGTTCCAGTTGCAGCCGACCTTGTTGACGTGCAGCCAAACCGGGTTGAAGAAGTCCATCAGAGGCCCTGCGAGCCAGCTCTCGCTCCGCACGTGTTCCAGGAGCCGCAGCTCACCCCCCGGTCTGAGCACGCGCTTGAACTCCGCGAGCGTCTGCTGTACGGACCGGACGCTGCAGAGGACCGTGGAGGCAACGACTGCGTCGATACTCGCATCTGGGCACGGCAGGGATTCGCCGGCTCCGGGGACCACGTCGATCATGACGTCCGCCGCCCTCGCCGCTTCCTCTGCCCCAGCTCGGAACTCGTCATCGGGCTCAATGGCCGTGACGCTGACGCCCTCACCATAGTAAGCGAACATTGCGCCGCTCCCGGCCCCGACCTCCAGGATGTCTCCGCGCAGGGCATCCACGAGCGCGCTGCGCAGCTCTGCCAGCCCGTCCTTGTCCGCCTCCGCCGCGAGCCACTGCTGGAACTCGACTCGCCCCATCGACGCCTGTCTGCGGGACACGCTGGGTCCGTGCCGGAGGAAGTACACGATCTCTCTGATCACCTAGCACACTCTCATCGTCTTGAAGAGCTTCTGAGGTAGCTCCTTCATGGCATCACGTCCCGTGCCGTCACGTAGTAGTCCGGATCCACCTCGAAGTCGGCCGTGGTCACGCTGACCGTTGCGGTCTGCCACTCCTCCGTGGGGTGAATCACCGTGAAGTTGGTTCCCGAGAGGGTGACGCCGACCTGCATGTCGAAGCCGGGCACGACCTCCGCCCAGCGGTATGAGAGCGTCGCCTCCTCGATCCGGTATTCCAGGACCGGAATCATCGTGGTGCGCAGGTACTGATCGAACACCCTTGTCAGATCGACCCCGGCGTGCTCGTTGACATACTCCTCGATCTGCCAGCCCATCACCGTCTGGTGCCAGAATGTCTCGTTGAGGCCGCGCAGAATGCCGCGCCACTTCTCGTCGTCGTCCACGATCTGGCGGATCGTGTGCAGCATGTTGCCGCCCTTCGGGTACATGTCGCCGGAACCACTGGCGTTGACGCCGTACGCCGGAATGATCGGACGATCGTTGCGAATCCCGCGACGGGTGCCGATGACGTACTGTGCTCCGGCCTCCTTCCCGAGCAGGCATTCGGTGTAGAGGTTCTCGGCATAGTTCCCGAAGCTCTCGTGCACCCACATGTCGGCGAGGTCCTTCGTGGTGATGTTGTTGCCCCACCACTCGTGGGCTGTCTCATGGACGATGATGAAGTCCCACTCCATCCCGATTCCGGTGCCCGACTGGTCGCGCCCCTGGTAGCCGTTCGCGTACCGGTTGCCGTATGCGATCGCGCTCTGATGCTCCATGCCGTTGTGCGTCACCTCCACGAGCTGGAAGCCGTCCTCATACCAGGGGAACGGTCCGAACCAGTGCTCGAAGCACTGAAGAGTGGAGATGGTCTGCGGGAACTGCCTCTTGGCGGCCTCGAGGTTGTAGTCGAGCGGCCAGAACTCCAGCGTCAGCTTCCCATTCTCTCCCTCATAGACGTCGCTGTAGTGCGCGTAACTCGCCGCGTTGACGACGACGGCGTAGTTGTTGATCGGATTCACGACGAACCACTCATACGTCGTGGTCCCATTCGGGTTGCGAGTCGTGCTACGGAGTCGCCCGTTCGAGACGTTGATCATCGGGTCGGGCACGGTTATCGCGGTGCGCTGGCTATCGGGCTCGTCGGCCTGGGTGTCCTTGTTGGGCCACCAGATGCTCCCACCCACTCCCTGGTCAGTGGTCACAACCCAAGGCCGGCCCAGGCTGTCGGCCGCCCATGTGAACCCGCCGTCCCAGGGCGCCCGCACGGCAGCGTGCGGGTTGCCATGGTAGTACACCGTGATTGTCTTGTACGCGCCTGCTCGCTGCGGCTCCCCAAAGGACATGAAGAACGCGTTCCCCTCGCGGCGGAACGGAACGGCGCCTCC
>DAOWCM010000354.1 GCA_030639555.1 Candidatus Eiseniibacteriota bacterium
CCGAGCGGCGGGCGCCATCGCGGTCGGCGCGCTGGGGAGCAACATCTTGCTGATCGTCGCGTTCATGTCCAGTCTTCCCATCAGCCCGAAGCCGGCGCTGACGCTCCCTGGACTTGCAGGCATCATGCTGACTATCGGGATGGCCGTCGACGCGAACGTGCTGATCTTCGAGAGGATCCGCGAGGAACTCAGAAACAACAAGACCATCCGCGCGGCGATTCGCGACGGATACGAGCGCGCGTTCATGACCATCATGGACGCCAACGTTACGACCCTGATCGCGGCCGCTGTCCTCCTGTGGTTCGGGAGCGGCCCCATCAAGGGATTCGCGGTGACGCTCTCGCTAGGCATCATCGCCAGCATGTTCACCGCCATCGTGGCGACACGAGTTGTGTTCGATCTGATTACCGTCAAGTGGAACGTCAAGCACCTGAGCATATAGGCGCGGGTGAGCGCAGTAGTGCGCCCGGCGTCGAACACAGCTGACCGGGCAGTGGAGGACACGGCATGGAGTTTCTCGTAGGGACACACATCAACTTCCTCGGGCACCGCAAGGGCGCCTTCATTCTGTCGGCGGTGATCATTGTGATCGGTCTCGTATCTCTGCTTATTCAGGGCGGTCCGAAGCTTGGCATCGACTTCGAGGGCGGGATCCTGCTTCAGGTGCAGTTCGAGCAGCCCATAGCGGCCGAGAGCATCCGCGCGACGCTCGCGGAGACAGGGCTCGGCGACGCCGAGATCCAGCACTTCGGAAGCGGCCGGGAGGCCATCATCAGGACCCGGGACCAGGGGGGGGAGGATTTGACGGGGGCCATCGTGACGGCGCTGAACGAGGCCAATCCGGATAACCAGGCGGACGTGCGGCGGCAGGAGCTGGTCGGGCCGAAGGTAGGCGGCGAGCTCAGGAAGAAAGCGACTCTGGCAATCCTGTACGCGCTGTTTGGCATCCTCATCTACATCTCACTCAGGTTCGAGTTCAAGTTCGCGGTCGGCGCCGTGGCGGCCCTGGTTCACGATGTTCTGATAGTGCTCGGTATGTTCTCGCTGACTGGAAGGGAACTGTCGCTGCCCGTCATTGCCGGGTTCCTCACCGTCGTCGGCTACTCGCTGAATGACACCATCGTCATCTACGACAGGATCCGTGAGGACCGGCGGAAACTCTACGGGAAGAGCTTTGTCGAGATCGTGAACACAAGTCTGAACGAGTCCCTCTCGAGAACCATCGTCACGTCGCTGACGACGCTTCTTGTGGTGCTCTGCCTCTTCTTCCTTGGCGGAGAGGTGATCCGCGACTTCGCCTTTGCGCTGATGATCGGAGTCGTTGTCGGCACCTACTCGTCGCTCTACGTGGCGAGCCCGCTTGTCGTCGAATGGGACATCCGCGCTGAGGCGCGGAGAAGGCGCAGGCACAGCAAGTAGAGAACGGTCGGGACCATATGGGCCGTCAGGTCGATTTGGCATCGGGGGCTCGCCTGTGTGGCGGGCCCCCGGCGCATGTATCGGTGAGCCGCATGCGGATGGCGTCCCCGGTGGGCGCGGACGGCGCGCGCCCAGTTCTGGGAAAGGTGCGCGTGGACCTTCAGGAGTGAGTGGTTGACTGGGGCAAAGCCGCGGACTAGCCTTGCGGAGGCTCGGCAGACACCATCCCCTTCATGGAGAGTGCCATGGATATTCTGCACGTTGTGAGACGCGAGTGCGTCGCTTCAGGAGCGGACACCGCCGACAAGGCGGCGATCATCCACGAGATCGCACGGCTCGCTGCGATGGTCCCTGCCCTGGCCGGTACCGGCGAGCGTGACATCGAGAAGGGCCTGCTTGAGCGTGAGGAGATCGGGACGACCGGGTTTGGGAAGGGCATAGCGATTCCGCACTGCCGTCTGGAGTCGGCCCGGGAATTCGTGGTTGGGGTGGTCAGCATCCCTGAAGGCGTGAACTTCGATTCGCTCGACGGTGGTGACGTCAGGTTGCTGATATTCATCGTGGGACCGGCCCACGAGTCGAGTGATCACATCAAGATCTTGTCGACGATCTCGAGGGTGCTGTCGAGTGCAGATGCCGTCAACGAGATGGTGGCGGCCCGAAGCGACGAGGTGCTGTACGAGAGCTTCGCCAGGCATCTGAGAGACGAGCCCCGCGCGGAGGCCGGCGAGGAGAAGAGCCTGTTCCTCGTCGTCGTGCAGGATGAGGAGCTGTTCCGCCAGATCCTCGAGGTTTTCGGGGCGACGGAGCCGCGCTTCACCGCCGTGCTCGATGCGGAGAACGCAAGCTCTTATCTGGCGAAGGTCCCTCTGTTCGCCGGGCTGTGGGGAGACAACCCGCGCTCTTTCAGTCGCGTCATCATCTCATTGGCGCGGAAGCGGATGACCAACGAGCTCGTGAGGCGTATCGAGGCGGTCACCGGTCCGCTGTCGCAGAGCGACCGGGTTCTCGTGACCGTGCAGGACGTCTTCTTCAGCGGTGGATCGCTGACCACGTGACGGCCCGGCCCAGGAGAGCGTAGATGCAAGAGATCCTAAGGGCGGAGCCGCTTCTGCTGCTCGGAATCGTTGCGATCGCGGGGTTCTACTTCGGTCGCGCGGCCAAGATCGCACGTCTGCCGTCTCTCATCGGGTTCATGGTTCTCGGCGTCCTGCTCGGACCGTCGGTGCTCGGGCTCTTCTATGAGGGGAACCTCGAGGCGCTCTCTTTCATAACCGAGCTGTCTCTCGGATTCGTCGCCTTCAGGATCGGGGCGGATCTGAACCTGAGGGCGCTCCGGC
>DAOWCM010000314.1 GCA_030639555.1 Candidatus Eiseniibacteriota bacterium
CTCCGCTGTCCGCGCACATCGAGCGCTCACCCATGACACCTCCGGTCTCCGTCCTCAGGGTCACTCCCTCCTTGCGCACGGTGACGCGCGTCACATCCGCGTCATGCCCTGTCGCATCCAGGACGATCCGGGCCGAGAACGAAAGGGGGTCGACGTGCAGGCCGGCCATGTCGACGGCGCTCCACAGTATGACGACTCCCGCCACCCTGCCATCGTTGAACATCACATCCTCGACTCGGCAGCCGTTGAAGACGAGGAGTCCCTCTCGAGTTGCTCCGTACGCGAGGGCCGCGGCCGTGTGTACGGAGTCGGCGGTGTGGAAACCATCACGATAGGGTCTGTGTCTGATGCCGAAATCGTCGAGCACCTCGAGCGCCTCGTCCTGCACCACGATCTCGTTGAACATCATGCCGCCGCCCCAGATGCCGCCGCCGGTCGAGAGCTTGCTCTCGAATAGCGCGACCTTCTTCCCCGCGCGCGCGAGGTAGCTTCCGGCAACCAGCCCGGCCGGCCCCGCGCCCACGATGGCGACGTCCAGCTCGGTCGCCTCGCTCAGCTTCTCGAAGAACCTCTCGGCGATCGCACGTGTGACCATGACATCGCTGATCATTGCATCTTCCTCCAAAAGAAAAGGACCCCTCTTGCCGTCCGCATGAGGAGTCCCGCGCAATCGTGCGCATCGAGGGCCGTTTCCCTACGCTGGTATTGCCCAGTTCAGGTTCACGGGGTATCGTTCTCAGGCCCGTGCGGGCCACCCCCAACGACTCCTATGTCGCCGACTCCGCGCGTCGCAGCCGAGAGTGAGCGCTTGAGCGCGGTCGACACTTCATATACCCTACCTTAAGATCGGTCGGCCAGTCAACCGCGAGGGACGGAAGCTGGGGGAACACATGAAGCTCACTGCCTACGGTGCTGCGCGCAATGTCACGGGTTCCAAGCATCTGCTCGAGGTGTCCGGGAAGCGCATTCTGCTCGATTGCGGGCTCTATCAGGGGCGCCGGGCCGAGAGCGAGCGGCGCAACAGGCAGCTTCCGTTCGACCCCGCCTCGATAGATCTGGTTCTGCTTTCGCACGCTCACATCGACCACAGTGGCAGCCTGCCCACTCTGGTCAAGCATGGTTTCCGCGGGTCCATCTACGCCACGCACGCGACCGTGGACCTGTGCGAGATACTCCTCAGAGACACGGCGTACATCCAGAGCCATGACCTGGAGTACCTGAACAAGAGAAGAAGAAAGAGGGGAGAGGTTCCGCTCGAGCCTATCTACACCCTGGACGACGTCGAGGAGACACTGCCGCGATTCGTCGGCGTTGACTACGATAGCCCGATTCGAGTCGCGCAGGATCTTACGGTCACGTACCGCGACGCGGGGCACATTCTCGGTTCAGCGATCCTCGAGATCGACGCGCGTGAGTCCGGCAGGCGCACCAGGATTGTCTTCACCGGAGACCTCGGCAGAGCGGACATGCCGATCCTGAGAGATCCGTACGAGGTGAAGGCGGCGGACGTTCTCATAACCGAAAGCACGTACGGCGACCGCTCCCACAACCCCGCGCAACACGTCGAGGAGAACCTCGCGTCGTTCGTGTCTGACGTCGCTCGCCGCAAAGGGAAGATCATCATCCCCTCGTTCGCCGTCGGCAGGACGCAGCGCGTCGTCTACGAGCTGCACAAGCTCATGCGGGACGGACTCGTGAGAGAGATGCCCATCTTCGTCGACAGTCCACTCGCCATCTCCGCGACCGAGATCTTTCGCAGGCACCCCGAGTGCTTCGACGAGGAAATGAACTCCCTCCTCCGGCGGGACGATGATCCCTTCGGCTTCTCGCGCGTTCGGTACGTTAAGAAGGCGGAGGAGTCGAAGAAGCTCAACCGCATGAGCGGACCGATGGTGATTATCTCGGCCTCCGGGATGTGTGAGGCTGGGCGCATTCTGCACCACCTCAAGAACAACATCGGAAATCGCCGGAACGGTGTGCTGATCGTCGGCTATCAGGCCAGTCACACCCTTGGCAGGCGCATCTCGGAAGGGGAGAAGAGGGTCAAGATCTTCGGCAAGCCCTACCCCGTGAGGGCTCGTGTCAGGGTGTTCGACGAGTTCAGCGCCCACGCCGACAGCGGCGACCTGCTGGCCTTCGCCGAGGGGATTCGGCGACCTCCCAGGGCGACGATCGTGGTCCACGGCAACGAAGAGCAGTCGCTGGCCCTCGGGCGACGTCTGACCGCGCGGGGCTTCCCGAGGGTCACCGTTCCCCTCGACGGTGAGACCATCAGGCTGTGAAGCTCCGGTCTTCCGACAACGATTCCGGGGCATCGCTGTCGGAGAACCGCCCTCGTGTTCTTCCGCACGAACGTGTTCCCGCGCGCGAGTTTGAAATACTGCCGGCACGACAGTGCGCGCGGCCCGCTTGTTCTCCTTTCGTCGAGGATCCGCAGTGGACGGACGTCGCTCGTCACGTACGAGTCGCGTCGAGAAGCTCTCTGCTTCGCGATAACGCAGCGCGCCTCAGCGCACAGTGACACTGCTCCGTGCGTAACAAAGCGTTCGCTCGCGCGAGTTTCAGCGGACACGATCCAGTGTTGAACGTGACGACTCACGAGTAAAACAACTGACGAACGTGTTGTCGCGAACTCCGTTGGTTGCACAGCGACATCGACTCACCGAGTCGCGCGCGAGTACCGAGTTGCACTTTTCGCTTGACACAAACGTGGTCTGCTTCTAAACATGGCGTCGATGGGTGTGTTGCGCACGCGGGCAGTCCTTTTTCGGCTCAAGTGTTGCGTTGCTCACCGTCGCGGCGGCCCAGGTCGCCGACCGTGACCGGACGAAGGCATCGCGAGCGCGCAGGCGGACGCGTGGATGTCCGGTAGAGGAAGTCGAGTCGGCCAACTCCCCTCGCGAATGGGCGCGGGGTGGGGCAAAGGAGGTGACGGCTGATGGCAGTAAAGAAGAAGCCCGCCAAGAAGAAGGCGGCGAAGAGGAAGCCGGCGAAGAAGAAGGTCGTGAAGAAGAAGAAGGTCGCGAAGAGGAAGCCGGCGAAGAGGAAGGTCGCGAAGAAGAAGGTCGTGAAGAAGAAGAAGGTCGCGAAGAAGAAGACGGCCAAGAGGAAGCCGGCGAAGAGGAAGGTCGCCAAGAAGAAGACGGCCAAGAGGAAGCCGGCGAAGAGGAAGGTC
>DAOWCM010000356.1 GCA_030639555.1 Candidatus Eiseniibacteriota bacterium
AGGGCGTCGCCAGGATCAGGCCGTCCGCCGCGTAGCGTGTCACCACTTCCCCGTCCACCCGTGCCTCGAATGACATGATCCGCGAGTCGGCGCCCTTGGACAGCACGACGTCGTTGAGAGCAAGGACGAACCCCTCCTGCCCTCTGACGCTCACCTCGAGCATCATGCGGTTGCTGGAGGGGAGATCACCGGGGTCGAGGTCACTGAGGACGTCCTTGAGTTCCTCCTCCGCTATCTGGGTCAGAAAACCCAGGCTACCGAGGTTGACGCCGATGACCGGCGTCTCCCGCCCGGCCGTCGCGACCAGGCGCACCGCGCGCAGCAGGGTGCCGTCCCCGCCGCAAGCGAACACCAGTTCCGCCCTCTCGACCAGTTCGCTCGAGGGCACACACGGCACGGAACCGGAAGCGTGCTCCCGAAGCACATCATCGGCCAGCACGTCCAGCCCGTGTTCGTCACACCACCCTCGCACGGCGTCGATGGCCTTTCTCACGCCGTCCTTTGTAGGATTGGCCACGATGCCAACGGTCTTCATCGCCTCAAGCCCTCCTTCGTCCAGCCTCCTGCGTGGTCACGAGCGCGCGCGCAGATGCCACCACGTCCTCGAGCGAGAGCCCGCAGTCCGAAAGCAGCTGCGCCCTGGACCCGTGCGTCACGAACTCGTCGGGAAGACCCATGACCCGCACAGTCACGCGCGAGTCACCCTCCGACTGCAGAAGCTCGAGCACGCCCGCTCCGAACCCACCCGAGGCGACGTTCTCCTCGAGCGTGATGACGCGCCCCGTCCTCAGCGCCTCCTCTACGATCAGCTCCCGGTCGAGCGGCTTCACGAACCGCGCGTTGAGGACGGACGCGTCGATCCCATCTCCCGCCAGTTCCTCCGCCGCCCTGACGGCCACATCGACCATCGAACCGATCGCGATGAAGCTGAGATCCCCACCCGTC
The DNA here is from genome assembly GCA_030639555.1 of Candidatus Eiseniibacteriota bacterium. Classification (GTDB taxonomy): domain Bacteria; phylum Joyebacterota; class Joyebacteria; order Joyebacterales; family Joyebacteraceae; genus JALGZG01. The sequence goes on from DAOWCM010000356.1 coordinate 946, forward strand.
CTCAGGATTTCGCCTCGGCCTATGGGCAGCGACTGCGGCTCGTAATCCATCTTGACGCCCAGACCCGCCCCGCGGGGGTATCTGACCGCGGTCGGACCGTCGTCGTAGTCCAGAGCGGTACGTACCATTGCCGCCAGCTCGTTCTCGTCCTTGGGGGACATTATGACAAGATCGGGAACGGCGCGAAGGAACGACAGGTCGAAGACGCCGTGATGGGTCGGACCGTCGTCGCCAACGATCCCGCCCCTGTCTACCATGAGCCTCACGGGAAGACGCTGCAGGCAGACGTCGTGGATTACCTGGTCGTACGCCCGCTGCAGGAAGCTCGAGTAGATTGCCACCACGGGCTTCATGCCCATCGAGGCGAGCCCGGCCGCGAAGGTCACCGCGTGCTGCTCGGCGATCCCGACGTCGAAGAACCTCTCCGGGAACCGTTCCGCGAAACGCGACAGACCGGTCCCGGCCGGCATCGCCGCGGTGATCGCGACGATGCGCTCATCGTTCTCCGCCTGAGCCGTGAGCGTTCGACCGAAGACCTCCGTGTACGAGATGGCGGTCGGCTTACCAGTCAGCGTGCCCGTCTCTTTTTCGAACGAGCCGATGCCGTGGAAACGGGATGCGTCCTCCTCGGCCGGCTGGTATCCCCTGCCTTTCTGGGTGATCACGTGAACGAGCAGCGGGCCGTCCATATGCTTGAGCCGCTCGAAAGCCTCTATGAGAAGCGCCGTGTTGTGCCCGTCGAGAGGACCGAAATACTTGAACCCCAGCTCCTCGAACAGCACGCCGGGGACCAGCAGGCCGCGTATGCCCTCGAGCGCCCTGCTCGCCAGTTCCCGTGCCCGCGTGCCGACGGCCGGTATCTTGCCCATGATCTCCCAGACCTCGGACTCGAGCCGCTGATAGGTCGGCGCGGAGCGAAGCCGCGCGAGATACTGCGACAGTGCACCGACGTTCTTCGCGATGGACATGCGGTTGTCGTTGACGATGACCATCAGGTTCCGTTTGAGATGCCCCGCCTGGTTCAGTCCTTCGAACGCCAGCCCCGCCGTCAGGGAGCCGTCACCGATGATCGCGACGACGTAGTTGTCGCCGTCCAGGAAGTCACGGGCGCACGCCATGCCGAGCGCCGCCGAGATGGACGTGCTGGCGTGCCCCGCGTTGAAGGCGTCGTGGGCGCTCTCCTCGCGGCGCGGGAAGCCGGCGATACCACCGTACTGCCTGAGAGTCTCGAAGGCATCCCTGCGGCCGGTGATGAGCTTGTGAGCGTAGCTCTGGTGCCCGACGTCCCAGATCAGCTTGTCGTCTGGCGAATCGAACACGTAGTGCAGGGCCAGAGTGAGCTCGACGACACCGAGGCTCGGGGCCAGATGACCGCCGTTTCTCGAGACGACCCGGACGATCTCGTCTCGAAGCTCGCCCGCGAGAGTCGCGAGTTCGGCGACGTCGAGTTTCTTGACGTCAGCGGGTGAATCTATCCTGTCGAGTATCCGTGCCATCGCTCTTTCCCGTCAGCCCCTCTCGAGCGGGGCGCTAAACGGCCGCGCGGCGACCGTCAGTTCCGTCTCTCCACTACGAAGCGCGCGATCTCACGAAGCGCCCAAGCCCGGTCGCCAAAGACGTCCAAGGCCGCGAGCGCCTCCTCTGTCAGTTCCACAGCCCGCGCCGTGGCGCCCGAAACGCCCACCGCCGCCGGGTATGTCAGTTTCCCGCGGCCTTCGTCCTTCCCGACCGCTTTGCCCATCTCCTCCTCGGTCCCGGTCACGTCCAGGAGGTCGTCAGCGAC